>CAJQKF010000132.1 GCA_905478855.1 uncultured Gammaproteobacteria bacterium | reverse complement strand
GATAACGCCGAAGATAACGCCGAAGATAACGCCGAAGATAACGCCGAAGATGACGCTGAAGATGACGCTGAAGATGACGCTGAAGATGACGCTGAAGATGACGCTGAAGATGACGCTGAAGATGACGCTGAAGATGACGCCGAAGATGACGCCGAAGATAATGCCGAAGATAATGCCGAAGATAATGCCGAAGATAATGCCGAAGATAACGCCGAAGATAACGCCGAAGATGACGTAACCAATATTTCCCAAGATAACGAGGACACTACCCGTGGTAACTAAGGACGGAGAACGAATTCAGAAGGTGATGGCCTCCACTGGCATTGCGTCTAGACGCGAAGCCGAGGCCTGGATTAAAGAGGGAAAGGTTTCAGTTAATGGAAGGGTTATAGAAGTTGGTGCTAAGGTAAATCCCAATGATCGAATTTTGGTTAATGGGAAACCCTTACGGATCAAGCAGCAAAAAAATGCCAAAGTTCTCGCGTATCACAAGCCGGTTGGTGAGATTTGTAGCAGGAAAGATCCAGCAGGTCGTAAAACGGTATTTGAGGCATTGCCCAGATTACGAGGTAGTCGTTGGATTTCAGTCGGACGTTTAGACTACAACACCAGTGGGTTATTATTGTTTACCACTGACGGCGAACTAGCCAATCGACTAACTCATCCATCATCACGCTTAGAGCGAGAATATCTTTGCAGAGTGCAGGGCACGGTCGATAAAGATTTTATAGCTGAGCTTAAGGATGGAGTCGATCTGGATGGTAAGACCGCGCGTTTCGAAAAAATAGATTTTGAAGGTGGTGTTGGATCCAATCGCTGGTATCGAGTAGTGCTTCGAGAAGGACGTTATCGGGAAGTACGGCGTATGTGGGGCGCAGGTGGTTATCGGGTTAGTCGATTGATGCGGGTACGTTACGGTCCCATGCAGTTGCCACGTGAATTAAAACCCGGTAACTATATGAATATTACCCCAGAAGCCTCACGAGAGTTTTATGCGTTGGATTAATAGAGCTTGAGCCGATTAAAGCCTTATTGAGATCACCTCTCAAAAGGCTTTAGCCAATCTCCGCTTATCTGCAGCCTTACCGTATCGATTGACTCGTCGGTTTGTAGCAGATAGACCCACGCATCAGCTACTTTATCCGCTGCAGCACTTTTAGCAGGACTTTCCGCAGGATAAAGTCGATTCCGCATTGGTGTATTAACAGCCCCGGGATCGATGCTAAAAAATCTAATGTTGCGGTTTTCGGCACTCTCCTGATTAAAGATATCAGCCAATGAGTCCACGGCACCCCATATCGTCCCGGTCGGACCCCAGTAAGCCTTTCCGTTTCGAGCGGCAGACCCGGAACAGAACGTTACACATGCTGATTCGGCCGCATTCATAGCCGGTAAAAATGCCGTTGTAAGTATTCTAGCTGCATTTAAATTTACTTGAATAACCTTCTGCCAAGACTCTTCACTTACATGTTCCATTGGTGATAACGGCGCGTTATGTGCGGCAAAATGAAATAACCCGTTAAGATGTCCTAATTCGTGGATAACTTGCTGGGCCAAATTTTCTGCGCGAGCAAGATCTAGTGTTAAAAGATCGTCGAGGACTAATATCGAAGTGTTATTACCAAGTGCTTCAATCTCGTCATATACGCTATTTAACGGTTTATTTTGCTTATCAAGCAGTATTAAAGTAGCGCCTTGCTGGGCGCACGCTAAAGCGGTTGCTCTGCCAATTCCGCTGGCTGCACCCGTTATAAGAATTTTTTTATCTGCTAGGCAATTTACTGCCTGATTAGACCCAAGTTGATACATGTCGAGCTCAGGGTAGTACTTTCTTAAACGGTTTCACGGTAACCGATGCATATACACCTGCGGCAACATACGGATCAGCGTTCGCCCATTCCTTAGCTTCTTCCAGAGAGTCAAAATCGGCAATAATAATGCTGCCACTAAAGCCTGCTTCACCGGGCTCTTCATTATCAATTAAGGGGCACGGACCCGCAACAAGAATGCGCTTGTCTGCGGCTAGAGACTTTAAACGCTCAACATGTGCCGGACGTGCCGACATTCTGTTTGAAAGGCTATTTTCAACGTCATTTCCAATAATTACATAGTACATAAAGACTCTCCTATGGTCGCGTTTTGATACATCGTAGCTGACTGCACGGTGCCACATAAATATCGGACGAAGTATAGTGTTACAACTGGGCGAAGTCATTAATTATGCAAATAGTTATTGAAAAGTTTATCGAAACAATCTCCCTTGTCATCAGATCTGGTATGCTTGTTTTTTTTGCAGATAGCCACTTAAGCAAGAGTCAATAAAATAAAGAATCAATGGAAAAAGAAGTTCAATTAGATGTCCCGCGTTACATTGTCGTTGAAGGACCTATTGGTGTTGGTAAAACCACACTGACTAAGAAATTGGCGGCGTCTCTTGGTAGTGAGATAATGCTCGAGTTGCCGGCCGAGAATCCATTTCTTGAGCGCTTTTATGGTGCGCCGCGCCAGTATGCATTACCCACACAACTGCATTTCTTATTCCAGCGGGTTAAGCAACTGGAGACCCTTAATCAGGGTGATATGTTTAGACCTGCATGGATATGCGATTTCTTTTTAGAAAAAGATCTTCTCTTCGCCGAATTAAATCTTGATGTTGATGAACTAGAGTTATACAGAAACGTCTTTGATTCATTATCCCCAAAGGCCCCAACCCCGGATCTAGTGGTGTTTCTTCAGGCACCGGTGAATGTTCTTTTAGAACGTATACGTAAACGTGCCATCTCGTTTGAACAACAGGTTAGTTATGAGTATTTAGAGCAACTGGTTGATTCGTATGCCAGTTTCTTTTTGCGTTACAATCGTTCGCCGCTGCTTATGGTTAATGCCGAGCGGTTAAATTTCGCCGATAATAAAAGCGACTACGAGCTTTTGCTTGACTATATAAGAAAGACACGCAGCGGACGTCAATTCTTCAATCCGCTTGCCGAACAATAAAAACCTATTTTTCCGAGTCGCTCAGAGCTTCAATTACCAGTTTGTGAAATTGATAGACACCATGTTCCGCTGTGCCGGATCGGGCGGGGTCTACCATAAATCTTCCTTGATTATACGAAGTCGAATGTAGGCCTTTTTGCACTGATTCACATAATCCCTGATCTTCTGGGCCAAGAATTCCGTTTAGATAGGTGCTTCGTTCTACATCAGGTTCATCGCTTAAACCGTAACGATGTCCCTGAAATATAGTGGTACCGGCGCTACTCGGCATCATGGCCAATACGAATAAATTTGCTGACCCCGGTACAAGCCAGATAGATGTTGTTGGCCATAAATACCAATAGGCCGCAATCTGCACATCGTCGCTGTCAGAAAAAGCATAGGCTTTATTTTCAGTGCGTGATTTGCTAGCCAGCTGACGGGCCCACTGGTCTTCTACACGGTGTTCATAACTGTCCATGATCATAATATCGGCTAGAGCTGGATGAGCATGGTGACAGTGATAACATTCGACATAGTTATCAACAACAACCTTCCAATTGGCCTTCCAGTCTGAACTCTCCGGTGTGTCAAATGCGAAAGTACTTAAGGGTTTTAGTTTCGCCATTTGCGGCACAAGAGATAATAAATCTTCGCTAAGCCCCGGGGTAAGCTCGCTGACGCTCCTAGCGTGCCGATCAAGATTTACAAATACCAGACCTAGCATCATTTCAACCTTTATTTCCGGAAGGCAAAACTCCTCAGGATTAAAACTGGGCATTTCTGCACCAAATCGTGCGTGTCTAAGTTTTCCATCTGTCTTATATGACCAAGCGTGATAGGGGCAAACAATAGTTTTTGCATTACCTTGTCCTTTCAATAGTTGATGGGCTCGATGTCGGCACACATTGTAAAATCCGCGTGTAACGTCGTCATCACCCTTAATTACGAAAATACGTTCGTCTGCTATTTCTAAGGTTAGATAGTCTCCGGGTTTGGCAAAATGGCTCTCATGACCAATATAATGCCAGGTGTTATTGAAGATGGCGGATTTTTCTTGCTCATATACGGCGGGATCGGTATAAAACGCTGATGGCATTGTATAGGCATTTTCAGGGTTATCTGAGAAGGCTCGATTGGCAATAGCAGTGTTGGTAACGCGATTCATGGCAGGATACCTATAAATATCAAATTTTTATCAGATTACAGGTATAAATTGCGCTTGTGAAGGTGGTAGAAACTTGTAGCTAGTGATAAGTTTTGCTTATGTCTAAAATTAAAAAAAAACTGCCACCACTCAGCTTGCTAAAAGTATTTGAGGTGGCCGGTCGATTTGGCAACTTCACCCATGCGGGCGTGGAACTTGGAACTACACAAGCCGCCGTAAGTCAGCAAATTCGCCGACTGGAATCCATATTAGGAGTCGATTTATTTGAACGTAGGCATCGCGACGTTTTACTGACAAGTGCGGGGGAGCGATTATTTAAAGTAGTAAGTCCTGCCATAGAACAGATGGCTGATGCCTGTACTGAGTTGCGAAGGGGAAATCGTTCCAGTAATCTCACACTGGCGTCGGATCTGGCTTTTTCTCATCAGTGGCTGATGAATCACTTAACCGATTTCATAAGCCAAAACTCCAATGTTACACCCAGCATCATCGCCAGTGACTATGAGTCAGATTGTTTAAAGCCGGAAATAGATGTTGCTATTCTGTATGGCGAGGGCCAATGGCCAGGTTTTGATGCAATAAAGGTTTTTGATGAAGAAGTTTTTCCGGTTTGTTCTCCTGATTACATTAAAGAAAATGGGCCTGTAACCGCCGAAAATATTTACCAGCATACCCTGCTTGATCTGCGTGGTCGTTGGGATTGGATGAACTGGGGCCAATGGTTAACTACCTGTCAGCTTAATCGTGACAAGCCATCCATTGTGCGTGAATTTAACAATCTACCGCTCATGACCGAATCAGCTGTTGCGGGTCAAGGTGTTGCTCTGGGGTGGAAATATTTATGCGATAGTTTAGTTGAAAGTGGAAAGTTGGTAGTACCGTTTTCAACCAGCGTAACCACATCGAGGGGATATTTTTTAGTGACAAGAATAGGTCTTTCCGAAGCGGCCGTAGACTTCTGTAAGTGGTTGAGTGAAAAAACGGATAGCACCTAAGCGTTATAGATTTACATCGTATCGTTAGAAAAACGGTGATGATCGTAATAAGCTTTCAATTTGCGCAATGTAGTTGATAATTGAGTGATCCGATAACTCTTTGATCGGTTTATGCCAGTCGGCCGGAGTTGTTAATCGTTTAAAAGACCACGATATGTCCGGAAAAGGAGAGGCTGTCGCCGGTCCTTTGGATTCTTCCCAGTCCCCATTATGTAACCATATTCCCATACCCGGTCGTAAAAAATGCACTGCACCAAATGCGTCAGGAATCGTCGAGACCAGATCGCCTTCATTTCTAATATCGAAAAGGTACTTGTTATCAAAATTTTCACAGAAGCGAGCATCGCCTATTCTAGGGCAACCGAACAGATAACTTTGCACAGGTTGTAGAATAGTAGAAGCTAGAACACCGATAGCAGCACCTAGACTGTGACCTGCAATAATCCAGCGCTTTTCTGGATGCTCATTTCGAATTTTGTTGAGAATCGGCGCTATATTATCAAAAGCTTCAAGAAAACCTTGATGAACTTGTCCGCCTCCAGCCCAAGGAACCGCGTGGATTTTCACATTAAAGGCCCAGTCGTTAATATCGTCTGTGCCACGTAATGCAAGAACGTTTAGATTACCCATGGTCGTTACATAGCCCTGTGCTCCGGGTACATCGATGCTATGGAGTTCCTTAAGATTATGTTGGCCCAAAATTTCGCTTCTGGGAATGGATAGTTTGGACTGAGTAAATTCGGCAGCCGAGGGAAAGTACGCAATCTGGCAGAGTTGCGCCATCCACCAGGCATTGGTTAACGTAAATCGATCTGCAGTTGGACTGAAAGAATCGGCATGAAATTCAAATAATTCTGCCTTTTCGCGCGGTGCAAGCAGAGCCTGCCAGCTATAATCAAAATTGGTCATTTGAATTATTACGGAGTGGAGTGATGGAAAAAGAAATGTTGGAATTTATAGATGCATATGAAAATATGTATCCGCTGGAAGTCCATGAGCTTAGTGATGCGAGTGCTTACCGACGCAGATATGATCGAATTGTAGCAACCATTGACAGTAATCTGGCCGACGGTGTTGTAACTGAGGATCATATAGTAGACGGGACGATTCCCATACGAATATTTCGCGCTAATAATCAAATAGACGAAAAACCATGTTGTATTTTCATTCACGGTGGTGGCTGGTCGATAGGTAGTTTAGATAGTCATGCTGCATGGGCATCCGATGTCTGTTTACAAGCGGATGTTACTGTTATCTCTATCGATTATAGACTCGCACCCGAGCACCCGTATCCTGCGGCGTTTAATGATTGTCTGACAGGGCTGAATTGGGTGTTAGAAAATGCCGCAGCACTAAATATTAATCCACACAGGGTAGTTTTATATGGAGACAGTGCGGGTGGTAATTTATGCGCTGCGCTAACACATCACGAATCTATATCCGGTAATAGGCGTTTACGTGGGCAAGTTCTGGTTTACCCCGCCTTACATTCTGGAAAACCGTTGCCGAGTTGGATCGAGAACCAACATGCGCCAGTATTAAGTTTAGCGGTAATGCAGATATGTTGGAATAGTTATATGCAGGGGCAAGCAGCGACGTCGACGTCGTCGCCATTACTGGCGACTGAGTTCATTGGTATACCGTCCAGTTGGATAATTGCGGCTGAAAATGACCCCCTATACGATGATGCCAAAATTTATCATGGGAAACTATTAGCCGCCGAAGTGTCGGCTAATTTTTTTGATGGCAAAGGATTGGTGCACGGTTGCTTTCGTGCAAGACGAAGTTGCACTATTTCAAAGCAGGCGTTTGAATGGAGTGTGCAAGGGGTTCGTGATGCCGTTTGGGAATAACATGGCTGAAAAAAGTGAGACAATAAAAAAGGCCGCTGAAAGTCAGCGGCCTTTTTCACAAAGATAAAGCGAATCGTTACGATGCAGCTTTACGTTCCAGAACTTCCTTAATAACTTCATCAGCTACATTGCGTGGAGACGCGCTGTAGTGACTGAACTCCATGGAGAACTGACCACGACCGGAAGTCATGGTGCGAAGATCGCCGATGTACCCAAACATTTCAGAAAGCGGTGCCTGTGATTTAATACGAACACCGGTTGGTCCAGCTTCCTGACCCATGATCATTCCACGTCGACGATTTAAATCGCCGATAACATCCCCTACATGATCGTCTGGTGTAAATACATCGATCTTCATGATCGGTTCCATTAACTGTGGACCCGCTTTAGGCATGGTTTGACGATAAGCTGCTCTTGATGCGATTTCAAACGCGATAGCAGACGAATCCACTGCGTGAAAACTACCGTCAGTTAGCGTTACTTTAACATCTAGACAAGGGAAGCCCGCCAATGGTCCTTCCTCTAAACTTACTCTAAAGCCTTTCTCAACCGCAGGCCAGAATTCACGTGGAACGTTACCACCGGTAACAGTCGACTTAAACTCGAAACCAACACCCGCTTCTGCAGGTTCAACAGTATATTCAATCTTAGCGAATTGACCTGAGCCACCGGTCTGTTTTTTGTGCGTATACGAATCTTCAACACGTGAGCTGATTGATTCTCTATATGCTACCTGGGGACGGCCAACTACAGCGTCAATGCCGTGAGTTCTGCGCAGAATATCGACTTTAATATCCAGATGTAGCTCACCCATACCCTTAATAATTGTTTCGCCAGATTCTTCATCGGTTTCCACGTGGAACGAAGGATCTTCCTGAACCATTTTTGATAACGCGATGCCTAATTTCTCGGCACTACTCTTATCCTTAGGCGCAATCGCAATAGAAATTACCGGAGCAGGGAATACCATCGGCTCAAGTGTTGCAGGTTTCTTTGGATCGCACAATGTGTGACCCGTTTGGGTATTTTTCATCCCAATGAGCGCAACAATATCTCCGGCTTCTGCAGAATCACGTTCGATACGCTCATCGGCATGCATTTCAACAATACGTCCGATACGTTCTGTTTTGCCTGTAAAGGTATTTAATACGGTATCGCCTTTCTTAAGATGGCCAGAATAAATACGTGTAAAGGTCAGTGCACCAAAGCGATCATCCATAATTTTGAACGCCAGGGCTCGAAGCGGGTAATCTACGCTAACAGTTGCGGTTTCGCCTGTTTCGTTACCTTCTAAATCCACTTCCGGTTGCGGATCAACTTCTGTTGGGTTTGGCAAATAATCAACAACGGCATCAAGTACGAGTTGAACGCCTTTGTTTTTAAATGCGGAACCACAGAATGTTGGGAAGAAATCCAGTTTGATTGTTCCGCTACGGACACAACGTTTGATGTCTTCAATAGAAGGCTGTTCGCCTTCTAGATAGGCTTCCATAAGGTCGTCATCTTGTTCTAACGCCATTTCCACGAGTTTTTCGCGCCATTCTTCTGTAAGATCTACCATATCTTCAGGAATGTCAGTAATCTCGAAATTCAGCGGATCCCCTGAATCGTCCCAGATATAGGCTTTGCGAGTTAGCAGATCTACAACACCAGTAAATTCGTCTTCGATACCAATTGGCAGAACCATAACAAGAGGGTTCGCAGCCAGCACTTTTTCCACTTGATTTACAACGCGGTAAAAATCGGCGCCAATACGGTCAAGTTTATTCACGAAAATGATTCGAGCTACTTCAGATTCGTTTGCATAGCGCCAGTTAGTCTCGGATTGTGGTTCTACACCACCCGATCCGCAAAACACACCGACACCACCATCAAGAACCTTGAGTGAACGATAAACTTCAATAGTGAAATCTACGTGACCCGGTGTATCAATAATGTTTAAGCGGTGATCGCGCCAGAAAGCGGTTGTTGCTGCTGACTGGATGGTAATACCACGTTCCTGCTCCTGCTCCATAAAATCAGTCGTTGCGGCACCGTCATGTACTTCACCAATCTTGTGGATTTTACCGGTGAGTTTGAGAATGCGTTCGGTGGTGGTAGTCTTACCTGCGTCTACATGGGCAAATATGCCGATGTTTCTGTAGTTGGCGAGATTGGTCATAAACAGTGCTCTACGTATAATACGTTGTTGGCCTAAATCATCTGTGGCCAGGTTCAAATGAAACAAATCAAAAAACCCCAGGCGAGTTGCGCGGGGCAAAAATAAATTTGTTTTAGGGTTATATCTAAATTCGAATTTGCTTAAACCCGAATTTGGTACATACACCGAAAGCTTTACGTAAACGGCATATCAGCCATTAATGGCTGGAAAAAACAGCGCAAAATTATAGCACTGTTTTACTCAAAATACTGCACCTAAGCTATATTTCCTATGCTGAAAATATAAGCTTGACGGAACTTAACGTTCGTAGGATTCTCTTCGCGACGATTCCGACAGCGGTACAAGGTAATCCAGAGGTTCCGGTAGGATTTTATGCCGCGTGTTCTCTAAGCTAATTTCCCCGGAATAACTCACCCCGGAGCGTAAATGTCCGCGTATCCGGTGCAGTATATCGCGTACCCCACCTTTATACGCAACTTGGAACTCTTGTCCTTCCGCCGGGGTTTGCAGGGCATCGTCGATGGTGTCGGCATCTTCTTCGTCATACAATGACTCTAGAACCGCCTCAGGTGAGGTCATGCCACGATACATTTTCTTTTTAGTATGTGTCGCCGGATCTTCAATTACGCGACCGGGGGCTTCATCAGTGCCGGACAGAGCGCTTCCCAGCATAACCGTAGATGCACCGCAAATTAGCGCCATAAAAATATCCTTATCATGACGAACACCGCCATCGGCAATAATTGGGATTTCGTCACCCACAGCGCACCACGCTTCACGTATGGCCTGTAGCTGGGGAACACCGGCTGAGGTTTCCAGCCGGGTACGGCAACCACGACCTGGTCCAACACCAACCTTAATCGCATCCGCACCAATATCCTTCATAAATTGAGCACCTTCGTAAGTGGCAACATTGCCACAGAGTAACGGTACATCTCCGTGCTCTTTGCGCATGGTTTCTACCGCTTCTTGCATAATCGTTGAGTGCCCGTGGGCAATATCAATAAAAAAGCAATCTGCACCGGCTTCAAGCAGGGCATGGGCGCGCTCAACATAATCCCCGCGTGCACCAATGGCCGCCGCAACGAGTAAATGGCCTTTATCATCTTTACTCGCAAAAGGGCGCTCGCGCAGATAACGAACGTCTTTACGCGTAATTAGGCCATGAATGCGATTCTCATTATCGACCAAAGGCAGACGTTCAATCCTTTTCTCAAACAATACTTTTTCGGCATCTTCCACTTTAATATCAGGAGAATGGGTGTGGAGCTTTTCCACGGGTGTCATAAAGTCTTCCACTTTTCGGTGATTAATATCACCCGTCCAAGGGATATCGCGGTTTGATAATAAGCCCGCAAGAATACCACTTCCGCTTGCTGTTTCGATCAAAATGCCGGTTATCTTGCGTTGCCTCGCAAAACGTTTTGCCTCACGAATAGTGGCTCCAACCGGAAGTCTATGCGGGTTTTCGATAACCGCACTGTAGCTGCGCTTCACCTCGGTTACTTTAGTTACTTGCCGTTCAATTGATTGACCCCGATGAATGACGCCTAAGCCGCCCTCAAGGGCAATAGCTTCGGCCATGCGCGCACCGGTAACGCTATCCATATTGGACGAAATAATGGGCAACTCAAGTTTTAATGATCGTGCCAGACTCGAGCGGAGGGATATGCCCTGACGTGTTTCATTGATGCCCATTTGCGGGCGCATTAAAAAGTCATCAAATGTTTTACCAATCCAGCCAGAATTAAGTGCGCGTTTGGTCATTTTTAAATGTTCTCAAAATTAAAGGCGGCAGAGATGTTATAGGTGAATTTAGCCGTTGGCAATTGTTAATAGGTATTTTCTGTTTTAGCCTTAAATCTAGGGGTGGCTGGACTATCTGTTGGATCGCAAAGAGTAGCTCCATTTACTTCGGTTAGTTCCGGATGCTAGCGCAGCACAGAGTCAATTAAGGCTATTACGGATTCTAGCTGGTGATAATTGTGTTTACTATTTAAGGCGTAGGTTAGATTTTTTTGCTTCAATAGCATCATTAATTGTTTATACAAAAGTATGTTATTTGATTTATCGGTCGGGTCTATCATAAATAGTGCGCCAATAAGTGGATTAATATCACTCGTGTTGCAGGGGCGGGCTGTGGGAGCGTTCGGAGTATTGATCTTTGGTCCCGCAGTAGAAATATGCCATCAAGAGTGTATTTGTTTTCAAAGTAAATTTTTTGCGAAGTTTTTGGTATTACGCGTGTTTTTAACGAGTAGTTGTCAAGTTCCGTAAACACTGAACGATCATCGCTGAGTATCGACAGAGAAACCGCATTTAATCTCAAACCAGCATAACTGGGGGAGATGAACGTTCTTTTGCCGTCGAACTCCATACAAACGCTATCATCGGCCAGCACGTTTCCTCCGTTTTTAGCACAGGCCGCGGCTAGGGTCGATTTTCCATAACCGGAATGCCCCAGAAATACCACGCACTTCCTGGTTTTAGTTAGTGCCGCACTAGAGTGCAAAACTAATTTGCCGATTTGCCCGATGAGTCGGGGAATAACTTGATCGAGTAAAAGATGTCGAATAAGAGTTGAATTTACGGTAACGCTGGTATTAATTCGTATTTGACCTGCTTCGGCGCAAATGCAGAAATCAGCTACGGTTGGAAACCGAATCAGAAAGCCCGAAGGGTTTCGAACAATTTGGATCGACGGTTCATTCCACTCATGCACCCAGTCATAAAACGGGCGTTCAATGTTGGGGCGCGTTTTGTTGTCTAGCGTAATACGCCAAACGGCATGCCGTCAGGTATTGCTCGCTGGAATCTCGGGTATTTCGAAATTACTTTCAAAAACCATGTTGAATAACTCAAAGAACATGGATTATGGAATTTTGATGTGAGGCTAATAAGGAAGATATTATTTCGTTATCCGATAATGCGAGCGTTGTCGAAGGGTTTGAGAAAAATCCCGGTTGGGGGTTTTTGTGCTATGAACCTTGATTATTACTAACAAGCTGACGAGCGGATAGCATAGGATTAGTTGAACGTTGCGCCATAAATATTGTTCTTTAAAACCTTCAACGATGCCATTTGATTGGTTAGGTTGTTGAGGATTCTATTTTCACTGCGACACCTTTTTAACATGTGTAACTTTTATAGTGTGATGGCGGTTCACAGTATTATTAAAGCACGGCACCACGCACTGAGTTACCGCGCTGTAATAACGACACACTGGTTCGCTAAAGCCAGCTGTCTTCCATTGGGTAGCGAGTCAATTGTTCAAAACCATCTTCGGTTATTAGCACCTGTTCCTCAAGTTTTACCGCTTCGCGTCCGCCGTGGCTTCCAATAAGCGCTTCAACACACATAACCATGCCGGCTTTCATAACCCCATCGTTGCCATGTTCTTCCCAGTCTTGAGGATAATAAATAGCCGGGTATTCATCGCATAAGCCAACACCGTGCATGGCTACGCCATATCTTCCAGGTACAAATTCATCGGCCATAGGTCGCAGCTTTTCCGTAATTTCGCGGAAGGTTACCCCCGGTTTTAATAATTGCTTGTTATCTTGAATTTGCATATAGGCTTCAGCGTATAGGCGTCGCTGTTCTTCATCGGGTTCCGCATCGCAAATCCATGAACGGGACATATCACAACAATAGCCATAGGGTCCTACTAAATCTGTATCAAAACTAACCATGTCGCCTTTCTCGATAGGGCGCATAGAGCTTTCTCTAAACCATGGGTTAGTTCTTGGCCCAGACGCCAGTAAACGGGTTTCAATCCATTCTCCGCCACCGGCAATATTTCCCTTGTGCAGTTCGGCCCACAGTGCGTTTTCGGTTATGCCAGGCACGAGTGCTTCACGCATCATTTGCACCGCGTCTTCGCAGACTTCTATAGACTTCCTCATAAGCTGGATTTCGCCACCCGATTTTATTTCACGGGCGACTTCCATCACGTCGAAGCCGTCAAATATTTCATACCCCAGTCGTTGCATTTCGATTACGCCCTGAGGAGCAATACGATCAATCGCAATGCGTTTGTTGCCTGCCGAGTGTTGGCGAATAACCGAATCTATATCGAGTGCCCAGTTCTTAGACCTGGTTAAGTATTCCGGGCCGGCGACCATATAGAAAAAACTCTTTGCAGGCCGTACTTCTCCAATCGTAGGTAGCCCTTGGCATAAAATATCTTTACCGCCATAATCGAATAGAGTTGGCCGGCCTTCGGCTGGCACGTAAAGATAGCGTGCTTCGTTGTGACTACACCAAATTTGCATATTGGTTGCGTCCGAAGCATAGCGTGTATTAAGCTGGTCAAATAATATTATACCGGCGAGATCCCTTTCAACCAGCTCTTGTTGCACGCGGCCAAGTCGATACATGCGCACCTCGTCGAGGTTACACGGTGGCGTTGTGTAGTCCATGGCACCATGTTGGACTTCAGCCTGTACAGAATAGGCGATACTCATGTTTTTCTCCTCACTCGTGTTTTTTCTGGCATCAGTATATAAAAAATCTCATACTGTGTTTGGAATACACTTTCTAATAAGTGCTGTTTTTGCTGGTTGTCTTTATGACAATATTTCTTTGTATTCGGTATATTGAATTTAATCCCGAATTGACTCGGTATGGTTGTCTAATAGGCGACCAATCTCGACTCATAATCGTAACTTTGCCATGGTTTAGTGCGATCTACTATGGCTATCTTTAATACTGTGTGGGGCGGTTTACTATTTTATGTCTACTAATGAATTTCGAAAGAATCAAATTCCGGTTATAAGTCTGCGAGCCGCGATTGAATCGGGCGATAGGAACAATGTAGTTGATAAGATACGCCAAGCGTGCATCAAACCTGGCTTTTTCTATATTTCAGACCACGGGGTAGCACAAAACCTTATTGATGATTTACTCGTTACTGCGAAACAATTTTTTTCACGTTCCATGAAACGAAAAATGAATATTTCTCTGGATACGACAATTCGTGGCTATCTTCCCCTGGGCTATAAAAGTTATGAAAATGAGGAACGAGAGGGGGTAAGCCATCAGGAGGGATTCTGGATGGGCTATGAAACTGCTGTTGATCAGAGCCGACTCTTAGATGGACCCAATAGATGGCCTGATGAGCTACCCGCTTTTAAACAAGGGATGCAGGACTACCTAAGTGCCATGAGCGGTCTTGCCGATTTATTGATTGAACTGTTTGCCAACGCTCTGGGTTATGATCCAGAAATTCTGGCTAACGATTTTAGTAATCCGACGTCACGACTTAAAATTAACCACTATCCGGCAGTCGATTTAGTTGAAGAAAATGTGGGGGTAGTGCCACACACAGACTCTGGCGCTTTTACTATTTTATGGCAGGATAATTCGGGCGGGCTCGAAAT
Organism: uncultured Gammaproteobacteria bacterium; assembly: GCA_905478855.1. Taxonomy (GTDB): domain Bacteria; phylum Pseudomonadota; class Gammaproteobacteria; order Arenicellales; family CAJQKF01; genus CAJQKF01. The sequence continues at coordinate 14,351 of CAJQKF010000132.1, read as the reverse complement.
TATGGGAGAGCAAGGCCGATGGCTGGGGGCTCCACCCATAGACAATACGTTTGTGGTTAACTTGGGAAATATTATGCAAATATGGTCCGACGAGAAATTTGCATCCACTCCTCATCGGGTGATCAATCGACCAGGCGTTAACCGTTTTTCAATACCGTTTTTTGTTAACCCTGATCAAGATGCACTGATTCGACCCCTTATTGGCTCTGATACTAAATCTGCGAAGAAATTTCGTTATGGGGATTACCAACTTGATTTATGGCGCAAGACCTTCCCGGTTGCGAATATTCCAGACGAGCGTAAACCGTAAACACGCTTTTAAATTATTATGTTGCTTTGTTTGGCTGATGTTCAGGTTCGTACGTTATAGTTGAATTTCAATTTTTAGGATATAGACATGAATAACCTTAGAGCACTTATATTTATTTTCGGTTTTGTTGGTTTATTAGATATGGCATGGGCCGCAGCAGATTGTCCCTATACGTCCTATAAAAAGACAGGACAGTCGTGCCGAAGTATTGGGCTGGACTCTAACAAGGCTATATGTCGAGGAGGCGATATTTTCGCCCAGCTTTGTGATGACACGAAACAAGGATTAATCCGTCACTGTGATTCGTCCCAACGATGCCAGACGCAATCAAATCAACCGGTCGACTCTCATGCGGGACAATGGGACGGAGAATATGTGTTCTATAAAGGGAATTGGAGGCATTGCAGTCAGCTTCGTTTTAACAAAAAACGAAAACCTAGAGGCTATTGCGAACGGGATCATAAAAATACGAATTGTCGAAGAAGTTGTGAGTATGTTGGTAATTATGGGAACAATAATAACTCTGGGCATCATAACGGCTACGATAACCATTATGATGAGCGATACAACGATGGAGCGTGGCGTGGGGATCAGGTTTACTATCAGGGCCGATGGAGAGCCTGTCAATCATTGGAATATAAACATGATCGACCCGTTAGGTTCTGCGCTAATGGTCGAAAAAATAGGGATTGCCGAGGTCGATGTGAAAGCCGTGGGTCGTACTGGTAATAAGTTAGAGTATTTGATCTTTAAAAAACTTGTTCAAGCACCCAGTTGTTAAGTTTGTGAACACAATGCTCGCGTAGTGAGTATCTACCAGCGCGGTCTGAGCCCGCGCTGTTGCCATTTTGTTGAGCCTCAGCAATAACGTTGTCCTCTTTTGTTGCCGTTTCCCAACGATCGTAGTATGCCTGAACGTGCTGAGTAAAATCCGGGTGGGATATTGCGTCTTTAGGGAAGAGGGCGCTCATTTCTACTTGAGATTGTGAGACCGAAAGTGGCTTGATATCGAGCCACCAAACACAATCTTGGGAAAACACAATTTGTGTGCAGGGATAAACTACGGTAAACCATGTTCCCGTTCTCCCACGTGAGGATAAATTGGGTAGAAACGGCATTTGTTGGGTTTCACCGGGTAATGTGCCAATACTTTTATCACCTTCATTCGGCACAAATAAAGCATCCCAATTGCCTTGGCTTTGGATGGCCTCTGAATCCTGAGAACCAAGGCTTTCCTTATGCACGGTACCGGTATGATATGCTTCTAATGCATTTTCGATCAGGAATTTCCAGTTTGCATTAACCCTAAAGGAAGCATTCCATTGTACCTTTTGAAGTTTTTCAGGGGTATGTGACGCCATTTGCCGGGGTAGGTCTCCAATCCACGTTTCTAAACATATAGCCCCGGAACTGAAATTAATAAAAACGAATCCTCCGTACTCTTCTAATCGAACGGGTGTAAGGTTGTAATTGTCTTTATCGAAGTTTTTAACACCTTGCATACCATGGGCCCGTTTAAGATGCCCATCGAGGTCAAACACCCAAGAATGGTATGGGCAAATTATCTGCCGACAATGACCACCATGGTTTTTTAAACGCGTGCCGCGATGACTGCATGAGTTGATATAGGCCTTGGGCGACCCGGATTCGCTACATATCACAAGCGCAGAACCTGCTATGGTATCAATGCTCTTATAGGCACCCGGTGTATTGAACTCGCTTCGACGACCAACAAAATGCCAGCACTGGTCAAAAATAGTTTCTTTCTCTCGAGCAAAAAATACTTCCGACGTATAACAGTGCGGGGGAAGGGTAGACGCAGACTCAAGTGGCAATCGTGTGGATGAATATTGGATTGGATTTAGACTAGAATCGAGAGTGTTATAACGACTATTGTTCACGGTACTTAACGCGTATGCATGGAAAAGGGTTAGTTTGGATGTAAGTTGATTCGATAGTAAATAGCTTCGCGTGGCATCGGCCCGTCGGTGTAAGCATTGGCTATGCGGCAGACCTCTTTTGCGCCAAATTTGAGGTTCATATTCCACATGGCTTGTGCCAAGCCAACGCGATTACGTCCACTCAGGTATAAATAACCATATTTTCTAGCTTGTTCAATTTGCTGGCTTTTAAGAGCATATCCGAGTCCTTGATTGCGATAAAGTTTACTAACCGTTACATCTGCACTGTAGAGTGTATTTTGTTTGCCTAGGTTAATATCGTCGCAAACACCACCGGTCTTATCAAAAACTTCGAGTGCCGCTGCAAAGGTATATCCGGCAGTCTGCCGATTGTCCAGCGCTATAAGTGAAACGTGTCGCTCTGATTTAATCAGCGACTCAAAGTATTCTGCACTGTCTTGGCGACCAGCCTCGTAGCTTTGTGCCTGTAAATGCATGATCGATACTCGATACTTTGTCCAGATATCGGCTGTAATAGTCTCAATTGATAAATTACTGTTCATCATTTCATTATAATCTTTGTTCGAGTCAAAAAAACCTGTTAGTTCTATTTCATTTCCTACGCAGAAAACGTGTATTTATGTCTACTTCTCAAAAAAACCGTGGAGGTCTAATTTTTGCTATCTGTGCGGCAATCGGACTGGGTGCCATTACCACGCAGGCGAAGTTTGTTTATGCAAACGGTGGTGACGCCATGACGGTAATGTTTGTGCGCTTTTTATGTTCGGTGATCCTCATTGGAGGATTTATTCTGCTAAGCGGTTTGAAGTTTTCGATTCCGAGGTCAAAATTCTGGGGGGTCTTGGCTATAGGGCTTATTTGGTCGGGCGCAATGATCAGTTATCTCGCCTCCGTTGAACGAATTTCGGTGAGCCTGGCGGTTATTCTGTTGTATACTTATCCACTATTTGTGCTACTTTTTTCTGTCTTAGGGCGATCCCTTACTCTAACTCCGGTGCGAATTTTATTTTTTGTAGTTGCGTTTGTAGGCTTATGTTTAGCGCTTTCCGACGGGGCACTGGTGTTTGATCAGGTCGGTATACTATTGGCCGTTGGCGCTGGCTTGGGTGCCGCCACTACTTTTATTTTGGGGGCTAAACTTACAGCCGAGGTTCATTCAGTAACGCTAACATTTTGGATAAACACGGTGGGTCTTTTAATGATTCTGCCATTCGTTATGGACAATTCGGCGTTTCCCTCGGGCGCATTTGCTTGGACAATGCTTGGTGGGGCAACTCTATGTTATGTGGTTGCAATTCTTTGCCAGTTTCGTGCACTGACATTAATGCCTGCCGCTGCCGCTGCTTTTGTGTTTAATCTTGAGCCGTTGGTATCCTTGTTGCTGGCGACCCTAGTGCTCGGTGAAATTCTGACAACCACACAATGGACCGGTGTTGCACTGGTACTAGGTTCGCTATTATTTAACTCGTGGGATGAACATAGGCAGTCGGCAGTTTTGAGCTAATTATTTATTTCTTGTTGGTTTGAAAGATTAAAAATCGGTTTTCGCTCCACCTTCACGACGTCGACGCTCAACGAACTCTTTGAGTTCTTCATTTGTAGCGTCATCCATAGGGGGTGGGACGAATTCCTTTAAAAGCTTTTTATAGAGGTTATGAGCTCTCCTTGGAGTATCAATAGCGCCGTTAACCTCCCACGCTTCGTAATTACTCCAGTCGGACAGAAATGGGCTGTAGAACGCATCTAAATAGCGGTCCTGAGTATGTTGGCAACCAAGGAAATGTCCGTTCGGACCCACTTCCGCTATGGTATCAATTGCGAGTGCATCATCACTGGTTGAGATTGGCTGTTGGTAGTACATAAACTGCTGGATTATTTCGCAGTCCATTATAAACTTTTCGAAGCTTGCAGTGAGGCCACCCTCGAGCCAACCGGCCGCATGCAGTATCATGTTAGCTTGTCCACTGGTGCTTCCCATAAGGGAAAACATACTTTCCCACATTGACTGTGCGTCTGGAGTATTGGCGGCATTGGCGTTAGAACCGCGCCAGGGTAATTTGTAATGACGTGCAAGTTGACCACTTATTTGCATGGCTCGAACGTATTCTGGTGTTCCGAATGCGGGTGCTCCAGATTTCATGTCTACATTGGAAGTAAATGCACCAAATACGACAGGATTTCCGGGATTGATGATTTGTAGCAATACAATGGCAGCTAGGGCCTCGGCCGTTTGTTGGGCTAATGCACCTGCCAGTGTAATTGGCGCCATTGCACCCGCTAACGTAAAGGGCGCAACGACTACCGGTTGGCCGTAACGCGCCATGGTCATTGCTCCATCGAGCATTGGCCAGTCATGCTTTAATGGCGATGAGGAGTTAATGTTGGTAAACATTCGCGGCTTTTCACGAAATTCATCGTGACTTAAGCCGGCGGCTATTCTCACCATTTCGATGGTGTCTTTAACCCGCTCAGGTCCAAGAGAGTAGGCGTGGCAAATTTTATCGGTAAGTGTAAGTTTGTCGTACAGTGCATCGAGATGGCGGACCGATGCATGTATATCGACAGGTTCTACTGGATAACCACTGTTAAAGTGAATGCAGTTGAAGGTTTGAGATAGCCTCAGTAAGTCTTGAAAATCTTTTCGATTTCCAACACGACGCCCGTTTTCAATGTCGCTCACATTCGGTGGGCTGGCAACAGCACCGAAAGTGAATATATTTCCACCCCAAACAATTCGGTGATCAGGATTACGTGGGATTAATTCAAAAGATTCGGGTGCTTTGCTGACCATTGCCCGAACCAATTCTCGATCCATAGTCACACGTTGACTGCCGGACTCGTTGACGCAACCCGCATCTACCAGAATTTGTATTGCTTCAGGATGGAGAAAATCGATGCCAATTTCCTCCAATATGCGCATAGCGGCATTGTCGACACGGGCTAGAGCGTCAGCGTTTAGGGGTTCAGTAGGCTGGTCAACATAAGTCGGTATTGTCCAATCAAGTTGATTGATTGTAGGCAGAACCCTCTTCGGTTCTCGTTGCCTTTTTCTACGACCTGTATTAGTCGAATCAGCCATCTAGTTACCTACTATTTGGTTTTAAGAACGTCAGCTAAAGCGTCACAAAGACGATCCATTTGACTTGAAGTGATGCCAGCAACATTAATACGACCTGAATGAACAGCGTATACGTGATGTTTGTTGCGCAGCATGTCGACTTGATCAGGATTAATTCCGGCGAAGCTGAACATACCTATTTGTCGCTTAATGAAACTGTAATCTATATCAACGCCTCGAGCTGCTAGCCCATCGGTTAGCCCGGTGCGCATGCTGAGGATTCGATTACGCATAATCGTGAGTTCATCTTCCCATGTTTTAGTTAGCACTGGATCTTGCAGTATTTCGGTAACAATACTGCCACCGTGGGATGGGGGATTAGAATAATTTGAGCGGATGGCAACTTTAATATGACTAAACACACGGCGTGTTTCTTCAGCATTTTCGCCAACGAACGTTATGGCGCCGATTCGTTCGTTGTAAAGCCCAAAGTTCTTTGAATATGATGAGCAGATAAATGCAGGTATACCATGTTCAAGAACTTTGTTCATTCCCGCCCGATCTTCCTCTAGACCGGTACCGAAACCCTGATAGGCGAAATCAAACAATGCCAGCCAGCCTTTCGCTGCAGCAATTGAACCAACGGTGTTCCATGTGTCAAGATCTGGGTCAACACCACTGGGGTTGTGACAGCAGCCATGAAGAATTACAACGTCTCCTGCGGGGATTGCCTGCAGAGATTCAAGAAAGGCCTGTTTATCCAAACTCTGGTTTTGAGCATCATAGTAATTATAGACCTTAGTCTGTAACCCGGTTGCTTCGAAAATAGCTTTATGGTTTGCCCATGTCGGGTTGGAAAGCCAAACCGATGCCGTCGGTGTAGCTTTCGCAATAAAATCACCTGCTACTCGTAATGCGCCGGTACCGCCGGGAGCCTGGGCGGTTACTGTCCGATCACTGCCAACAAGCTCACTGTCTGCTCCAAATAATAATGGCTGGGTAAGATGGGGAAGCTGACCGTGACCTGGAATAGATAGGTAACTTTTGGTTTGTTCGGATGAAAGAAGTTTTTTCTCGGCAAGCTTTACCGCACGCATAATAGGCGTGTTACCGTTATCATCTTTATACACCCCAACACCCAGATTAATTTTATCCGGATTGGGATCTGCGCGGAAGGTTTCAGTTAATCCGAGAATCGGATCAGGAGGAGCCATTTCGAGGTTAAACATTGTGTTGGGCCTGATAAAATAAGAGAGTAAACAGTTTTATAAAAAACCGAGCTGAGAGTGATTTAATATAACGACTAAATGTCGAGCTGCCAATACATTGATTAGTTATCTATATGCGATTTAGATATTAAATACTGGCGCTTTCCTGAATATTGATTTGATATCTCTTTAGTGATTTGGCTGGCCAGAGTTTTTTCATGTCGTAGAAGGACTCAAATGAAGGCAGAGTCTCATCTAGAAGCATCCAGTCCTGTTTAGATCGAGTGAATATATGCGCTCGAGGGGCAACTTGGCATTCCGGGTTGAGCGTGCCCGCCTTAACAAACAGAGTATTACCAGGGGCGGCATGATATCGACTCCAGATACAAGAATTACAGTGGGCACACATCGTTAGTGTGTGCTGATCACGGCCTGCAGAAATGATAACTTGCTGAGTGTTGCCCTCTAGCAGATGCACACGATTGGCTTCAATCCAAATATTGACGATAAAGCTGCTGCCTGATATTCGCTGACAGTCAAGACAATGGCACGCTTGGCAGTACATGCCGCTATCATCTAATTCGTAAATCACTTGATTGCAGGCACAGGTGCCGGATAGTTTGTCTGATTGCATAGTGATCTCTTTTGAAAGTTTGGTTAATGGTGTAAAAGCGATATAAGTTTTTAGGCGTTGTGATTTATTTTTACTGTATAACCTTAGGATGATTTCTAGTCTACCGCTCATTTTACTGCGCCTCCAAAAGAAGTTATGCGCAGCCCACCAACATCGGATGCTGCTCGACTACTAGGCTATAACAATATTTACCAAGGCATGGTAATCGACCACGATCTACTAAAGTATAAAACGATAATAACGTGGCAATCTTCCACTATCGAGTGTCGTTATTGTCCAGATTTTAAACCTGGGCAGAATATTTACTGGATGATTCCAGCTAACCAAGTTCTATTGCATCAAACAGTTCGTCCTTCAAACGGAGAGCGTGAGAACCCGATTAAGGGTCGCCTAGATGAACTCATTGTCTTAGGTGATTTTGTCAGTCTAAGCGTCGCTTGTTTAGATAATAAATCGCAGATGATTCGATTTAGCGTTCCATCGTATGTTGCTGATCGAAACCAGCTTTCTGAGGGTGATTTCGTTAAAGTTTCGTTGGTAAGTGACGGAATTCATTTAATGAAGTGTTAAGGTAATGAATTACTGAATTGATTCTAAAAGCTCGTGAAGCGTAGTAACGCAAACGTCTGTTTGCTCTGGCCACGGGAATTCGCTATTAATATCAAAGTGAACGGTCTTTGTTCCGGCATTCCGTCCTGCCTCTAGGTCGAATATATAATCTCCGATCATCACAGTATTATCAGCCTGAGCTCGCCAATGTTCCAGCAGGACGTCGATACCGGCAGGACTCGGCTTCGGTTCGCATCGTTCCCGGCCTATAACTGTTTCTGGCACGAAGAAGTGATCTAATCCGCAGGCTTGCAATGTTATTAATGCTAAGGATTCACTGTTTCTGGTGACGATACCCGTTTCGTAGTTTTTATCGCGTAACTCAGTTAGCAGTTGTTTAGCACCGGGTTGAGCGGTCGCTCGCAGTGCAACCTCATGTTCTAAGTCGTAGAGATGCTGATTTGTTTTCTGTGCATCTGATGCGCTCATTTTTGCAATTTCTTCCAGAATCATTGAGCCGGCCGGAAGACCGAGCTGCTTTCGTATCCATTCAAAATCATGAATAGCGTGGGTTAGTGTACCGTCCATGTCAAAGATCCAAAAATCACAATTTTTTACCAATTTTATATCCTCCTGTTAGGTTGCTTGATACTATACCTTTATTATCGTTCTACCCCTTTATTATAAAACATACCTAATGAACATAGAAAAAAACAAAGTAGTTGAGTTTGATTATTCCTTATCCGATGGCGATGGTTCGGAAATAGAAAATACTGCGGATACAGGGCCTATGCTGTATTTACACGGCCATAGCAATATTTTACCTGCATTGGAAGCTGAGATGGCAGGCAGAAGTGTAGGCGATAGCTTCGAAGTCGAGTTTACCCCTGAACAAGCTTATGGCTATCGTGATAGCGCGCGCGTTCAACGGGTTCCAACAAAACATATACTTACAAAAGGTAAGCTCCAACCCGGGATGGTTGCTGACGTTAATACTCCCCAAGGTCCGAATCAGGTTGTAATATTGAAAGTAGGGCGTTTTAATGTTGATGTGGATTTAAATCATCCATTTGCAGGCTTAGCATTACATTTTAAAATTGATGTGTTAACCATCCGCGATGCAACTGAGGATGAAATAACTCACGGCCATGCACATGGCCCCGGCGGTCACCAGCACGACTGATGCGTTCTCGAGTTCTATGAAAGATGAAACCGACTGAGAGTTGGCTTCATCCTTCAACTAGACCAAGGATATTTGCCCTGGTCTCCAGTGGAGTAATATTTGCAAAACATCGGTTAAAACGGCTGTTAACGCAATTGCCTTTTTCGCGTTCCAAGCGTAGTTGCTATTTTCTTCCATATACGCGGATTGGGCAATTTCCATTTGTATCGAATGCACATTGTTTTCTGGTATTCCATAGTGACGAGTAATATAGCCACCCCGGAAGCGTCCATTAAGCACGCTACTGAAATTGCTTTCATTACATCGCAAAGCAATTTTATCCTGCAAATCGTGAGCACAACTTAGACCCTGATTTGTTCCAATGTTTAATGCTGGCAGTTCTCCCTCGAATAGTCTTGAAACGTGGGAACGTATAGAGTGACAATCGTAGAGTACCGCGAACCCGTGTTTTGATTTAATTCTGCTGATTTGGGCTTGAAGCTCTGCGTGGTATGGATCCCAGTATTGTAAACAACGTCGGCTTATTTCGGCGCTATCCGGTTCACTCCCTTGGTGATAAATAGGTGTTCCGTCAAATAATTCTAAAGGACACAAACCTGTTCCAGATTGACCCGGGTACAAGTTGCTATTGTCTCGGGGACGATTTAGATCCACCACATAACGTCCGTAATTTGCCTGTACGATGGTCGCATCAAGTCTATCGGAAAAACTATATAGTTTTGGAATATGCCAATCGGTATCCGGTAACGTAATGGCTGCGGGCGTTAGCGATGGCACCATTGTAGGTGGAATGGCGACCCCTGAATGAGGCATGCTGAGTACGATCGGCGAGTCGCCAATACGTGTTTGAAATATATCCATTCTTTGTTATCTAATTTATAGTTATTATTTGCGGCACATATCCAACTGCAGAACGCCACTTATTCAGCCTATATGTAAATATTATTGGCAAAAATTCTTGTTCTATTGGAGAAGATTACTAATCAAGTTCTCTAGTTACATCTAAATGCGTTTCGGCAAATGCTGGGGAAACGTTCAGCGCCTCTGCAATATCGATAACAACAGCGCGTTCTTTAAGTCCAGCTTTATTGTCGGCGACAACCATTAGGCATAAATCCCTTAAAACCTGCATTCGCTGGGAAATGCTGGTATTTTCCCGAGCCATTTGAATTCGCTCCGGCAGATCTTTAATGATCTTATCCACGTTAAGTTTTTCTGAAAGCGAATGGTCTCCAAAGAAACTTTCAAATTTACTTATTTCTTCATCAGTAACTTCGCCACTCGCGTTAATTACTGCAATTGAACCACTAAACAACAAGCGGCGCATTATCTCAGAGGGGCGGGTTCTTCCATCGAGGTAGCTTGGCTCCATGAAACCCATTAAACTGTGTACGCCAATCTCGAGGTCATCTGTCGACATCCCGTCAACACATGAATGTTCAGAGTTATGAAACAATTGAAGTGCCTTAACTCGTAATGGACTGAATGGATGAGTTGAAAACCAGTCTTCTTTAGGCCCGCGGTTTGTTTGATTTTCTTCATCCTCCTGCATATCATCCATTTGTGCGAGAAAATCGTCCAGGCTGAACTGAATAACATTATCACTAAGACCCGATGAGAGTCTAAATAATGAACGTGCTACGCCCTGAAGATCGTTTGCACATAGGGCACCCGCTCGATCGGCGGAAATTTCTGCATATCTAGACCACGAAAATAATTGCAATGCCAATTTAGGACTGGGTTTTTGTGAACCCTTGAGAATATAGCCAATCGGTATGTCGTGATGTTGGTAAAGGTGATGTCCTAGCTCATGACCCATAACAAATCGAAGTTCGCTTCCGGTAAACGCTTCAAGCAAACTCGACGAGAACATAATAAAAAGTCTACCGTCTTCTGGTTTAAAACACGCGGCGTTAAATTGTGGGCTGTTATACACATAGAGCTCAAGGGGAATATCGAGACCAAGTTTTTCTGCACACTCATCCTTCATTGAATGCACTGTTGGCGCCATTTGCGGACTTAGGCGAATCGAGGTGGAGAGTAAATGACGTCGCGTACTGTAGGGGCCTTTTTGTTCAGCCCGTTTAATCGATTCGTTTACGCGAATTACATCGGGTTCTTTTAGTAAACTGTTATATAAGTTGAGGTCGTCTCTGGATCTGATATTTTCAGCTTTCATTGCATAGCCTGTTACTTTTAATGGGTAAGTTTTTATTTCTAATTGGGTTTAGAAAGCGTCTTGTTCAACTTCAAGCGATGCAAGACTAACATGACGGCCAAATTGTTCATCAAAACTGTGCCACGATGCATACGCCTTAAAATCTTCTTCAATGGTCTGTTTTATTTCAAAAGCTGGCATAAAGTCTTCACCATAATGTTTGGCGGCGTCGTGAATCATCTTCAAATAATTATGGTATTTCGTGGCGACCTCTATGGTGCCTGTCTTTCCATGTCCGGGCACATACCATTTAGCGTTAATATCTATGACTTTTTTCAGTGCTGTAATATTACCTAAAAAATGACCGTCGTCCATTCTGCCAATTCGGCCATTTAGGCCATTGTCCCCTAATATGACTACAGATTCATCGATTAATTCAAACATTGCATCTGTGGTGGTATGGGCGTGATCAGACAAGTGAACACGAATAGGTAGACCGGGTATGGCTAAATTTTGACCATCGTGTAATGCATTGTCCGGAATATGTGCTGAGGTTCCAGCGGTGGCCCCCGAAGTTAATGAATTAAGCAGGGCGATCCATCTGTCTGCTTCACCCGCATTTGCTGCGCTTATCATATCCGGGTGGGCAAAGAACTGTGCTTGGGGGTATTCTTCGAAGATTGCATGATTGCCGAGCCAGTGATCACCATGAATATGCGTGCTGAGAACATGCGTAATGGGTTTTGATGATAGCTTCTTAACCTGTTCGATAATGTACCGACCAATGTCGCTTGAAGACCCCGGGTCTATCACGACAACACCATTGTCGCCCAATGCAATTACTGGGTTGTTCATAAACCCCTTATTTTCTGCGTTAGGCAGGTCTAGCGAGCCATGAATAACGAAGACACGATCTGTAATTTTTTGAATACCCTCGCCCTCATTAAAATTAGCCATTGCGCCTGTTATGCTGAAAAATCCCAACACTAGCGTGGTAATGGTCGATGAAGAATATTTGAGAAATTTATTTAATCGGTATGACGTTGACACAAGATATATCCTTCGGGAGATTACGAATTGAATCGTTCTTATCATACGTAAATCTGAGATAAATTACCAAACATCGATATGTGCAACTGGGTGGGTTAGGTTCAGGGTGTTTTCTAAAAAAACCTTCACCTAATGAGTTTCATGCGGAAATACCAAAGGGGAAATTCAAATTTCGGTTCGTGTGTTAATAATGGAGGCAAAGAGCTACAGCTATCAGGACGGTAAGTGCTTTCAAGACTCGTTACGTATGGCAGACCTTAAATAGTGGATATTGGAATTAAGCTCGATTTATTTCGGAATTCATTTATTCTTATGCGTGCCGAGAAGTTTGCTCCTTATTGGTTAGTAAGAAAGATTTAACTTCTGGAAGTACTCTTTCCGGACATTCGATTAAAATTGAATGCTTAACAGCATCGAGCAGTACTAGTTGGGAATCGGGCAAAGTTTTATGGATTAATTGGTTTAATCTTGGATTACACCCACCGTCTAATTCGCCTGTTAATACTAGACAAGGACAATTAACCTCATCAAGCCACGGTAACATTTCAGTTGTTGCGTAAATTCTAAAAACCTCTTTAAATACATCCGCTGGTGTGTCTTCAACTTGCTTTATACGCATTTGGATTAAATCAGGCTGTTCGGCGATAAACTCGTCGGTATACCATCTTTCTACTAAAGTGCTAATAACAGGAACAACACCTTTTTCGTGCATTGCATTAGCCACTGCTGCAAGTTTTGCTTGATCTTCAACGCTTCGTCCTGCGGCTGTGCTGAGTAACGTTACGGTAAGCGTGTTACTTGGATATCGGCGTGCGTAAGCCGGCCCAATCATGCCGCCCAATGAATGACCAATAACGTTGATCTTGTCATGACCTAGCTTGGCTCTTAGCGCTTCAAGGTCATCAACAAGGTCGTCTAGAGAATACGGTAGTTCTGGAATAGGGCTATCGCCATGACCACGTAAGTCGTATGTGACGCAGGTGAAAAATTTTTTTAGATCTTTTACTAAGACATTCCAAGTGACTTTTCTTGATCCTATTCCATGCACCATGTAGAGCGGTGGGCCTGTTCCCTCAACACGATAATCAACTTCAATGGAACTCATTTAACAACCCCAAGTGACTTCGAAACGACAGACGCTCTGGTAAACGTTGGCATAATATCTTCTGAAAACCGCTGAATACAATCTAGTGTTTCCTGCTGGCAAATACCGAAGTTTATATTCATAATAAATCTATCCACTCCGGCTTCAGCATATTGGGATAGTGTATCTATCATTTCATCTTTTCCAGCAATTAATAAATTATTTTTTGTTTGGGAAATAGGTACGTTTCTAGGGATTGGTTTTATCATGCCGTTTTCAACTATTCCAGGGCCCGTATAGACATTATCAAACTGACCATAGTAATGATGTGCCTGACTAATAATTCGCTCTCTATCTTTTTTATCGTTTGATAGAAATGTCACTCTTGACAGGGACAGACTTAGATCATCATCATTTTCAGTATTTTCTGCTTTTCCAGTATTAAATGCTTCAACCTGATCTAGCATGTGTTGATGAGTCCCCGACAAAGGCGTGGTTTGAATATGAAAACCACGCTTTGCACAATGATATATCGCAGAAGGGGATACAACACCCATCATTATTGGTAGTTTGTTTTCAGGACGAGGCATAACCGTTAGGGCTTTAAAATTATAGTATTTTCCTTTCCATGAAACTTCTTCATCGCTTAGTAGAGCTTGTAGGACGTTCAAAGATTCATCAAACTTTTCTCGGCTAATGTCTAAAGGAACATCGAAGCGAGAGGATTCAAATTCGAAAGCTCCACGACCTACACCTAACATTAACCTGTGATCGGTAAAAATATCTGCACAAATTAATTCACCGGCATAGACGCGCATATCATGAATAGGTAGAACTACGACCGAGGTTAGAATTTTAACCTGGTCGGTCATGCTCGCGATTTTTACAGCAAACTGCAAGGGAGCCGGCATCAATAAAATGCTGATTAGATGATGCTCTGTAATCGATACTGCCTCGTAACCGCATTGGTCTGCCAAAACGGCTTGCTCTAACATGTCTTGGTAAAGTTGTTTGCCTCCGTAATTTTTATCCGGATAGTAGGCTGAAAGCTGAATGCAAAAATCCATGAAAGTTCGTCAATTAGGTGAAAGTTTATTGTCCAGCATATAATAAGTTTTGACAAACGAATTATTACGAACATAATTATTTGAAATATCGAATTATCATTTAAATGAATATTGAAGCTTTAAAAACA
>CAJQKF010000131.1 GCA_905478855.1 uncultured Gammaproteobacteria bacterium | reverse complement strand
CTATTACAGCTCAATCTGTTTGAGAAACGAGACCTAATGACATTGCTACGGGGCCAGATCATTCGAGATCATCTTCATGACCCTAATCAGATCTCTTTCGTTTGAAAGTTAACGGGACAGTAGTGATAGATTAAGTAAAATTTTCCCTTGTAATGCCGAATCATAAAGGTTGCTTGCATCAAATAAGATACATCGTTAGAATTTTTGGATAATTATTTATTCCATCTTTAAGGAGATCGTAATGGTTAAAATTGCCGAGATGCCTGCAGTAGGGCGTGGTTTTATATCAGAGCTGGAGATGCCTGAGTCAGAGCAAACACCTTGGACTCCTCCGGTGCCCGCAAAAGAACGTCGGGTTGCCGTGGTCTCAACTGCAGCGGTTTCCCGACGTGGCGAAAGGCCGTTTTCCTGGCTTGCTCGAGATTATCGAGTAGTGGGTAAGGACGATCGAGATTTGGTGATGACTCATGTTGCTGCGGAATACGATCGCACTGCTTGGCAGCAAGACCTAAATGTTATTCTGCCATTTGATCGGTTGGATGAGATGGCACGTAACGGTGAAATTGGCTCGGTTGCTGAGGAACATTATGCTTTTATGGGAGCGGCTAACCCCCGAGATATGGAGAAAGCGGCTCGAGAAGTGATCGGTCTAATGAAACAGGACAACGTTAATACCGTATTATTGGCACCTGTTTGACCCTTTTGTACGCGCGCCGTGTGCGTGCTTGCTTATTACTTCGAATCTGCTGGTTTTTCAACAGTGCTGGTTGGCTTTGTGCGTGAGCATATTGAAGCGATAAAACCGCCACGAGCCATGTGGTTGGATTTTCCAATGGGGCGGCCAATGGGTAAACCGAACGACCCCGCTTATCAAAACAGGATACTCCGCGCTTCGTTCAAACTACTCGATAAGTCTTGTGGTCCGGTGCTTGAAGATTTTCCAGACACTATTCCAGTTCGAAATGGTCGGATGGGGTATGCCATTCCACCAGAATTTGTGATGTCAACTGACGATATCGTCGATGTTGATGGCTTAGTTGCAGAGGTTCAGGCCGAAATTAATGAGTTGAGTGAGGCCTACGCGAAAGCAGTAACTGCACGAGGTCGGACCACCGTAGGAGCAAGCGAACTCGAAATCGAGGAATATGCCCCTTTTATCGGTGAATTCGTTAAAGGTGAAAAGCCACGAAGCCCGAGAAAAGGGGTTACATCAATTCCACTTCTAAAGTTGGTGGTCGAAGACCTTAATGCATACTACACAGAAACCTGGACGCATCGGGATGGCATAGATGATTTTGAATTATTAGGTAAATGGTTCTGGGAAGAGTCGAAGGCCGGTCGGCTGATTATGTGGCTTGAAGCAATGTCCCTTGAAAGTGACGATAAGGTGTTGCGTCAGATTGTAGACATGTCGCTGATTACACCCCGATTCTGGTCTGATGGTCCCTTGCCGGGTACATCGGCATCTCAGTGGTAGATCGATAGGAATTAACCATGTTTTTCAGCGTTAAAGAGCCTCTGTTTAAAGGTCTTTAACGCGCAGGAAAGATGAGTTTTTTCTGCCTAGTATATGTTTTGGGCTACCCATATTTGCAGTATGGATAGACTAAAATGCTAACTAACTTGCGGCTTTTGCTCGAGCGGTATGCAACTTCGTATAACTATTGATCAGCCTCTGGTGCCTATCCAGCCCTTCCAACTTCATAGAAGTGGGTGTTAACCCAAAGAATCGAAGTTCTCCTGTCACCGAGCCAACCACATTGTGCATGACTTCTTTACCGAACATTCTGTTCAGATTATCTATAAACTCATCTAGTTGTAACTCTTCATCCAAGACAATCTCTAGCACAGCGTGTACAGCTTGGTAGAATAAACCACGTGAAACGGTATTATCGTTGTACTGCAAGAATTCACCGACTCGTTCCATGGCCTCTTCGTGTTCTTCTAAGGCCAGGCAAATGAGGATCTTTAGCTCGAGTACAGTAAGCTGTCCCCACACGGTGTTTTCGTCAAATTCGATGCCGATCAGGGTTTTTATGTCAGTATAGTTATCCAGTTGGCTATCCTCTAGCCGCTCGAATAACCCGACTAAGTCATCGTCATCGAGGCGATGGATATTTAATATATCTTCGCGGTAACTCAAAGCCTTGTTGGTATTGTCCTCTATCAAATCCTCAATCGGATAGACTTCTGAGTAACCTGGAACAAGGATGCGACAAGCGGTGGCTCCTAGGTCATCAAACACAGCGACATAGGCTTTTTTTCCGATGTCATCGAGTATGCTGAAAAGGCGCTGACACTCTTCCTCACTGTTGCCTGAAAAATCCCATTCGCAGAATTCATAATTGAACTGGTTGCTGAAAAATCGCCAAGAGATTACGCCAGTTGAATCAATAAAGTGCTCAACAAAGTTTTCTGGCTCTGTAACGGCTAAACTATCAAACGTGGGGCGCGGTACATCGTTTAGTCCTTCGAAGCTACGACCTTGCAGGAGTTCGGTGAGGCTGCGCTCCAAAGCAACTTCTAGGCTGGGGTGGGCCCCAAAGGAGGCAAAAACACCGCCCGTTTTCGGGTTCATAAGTGTCACGCACATTACAGGGAATTGCCCACCCAGTGAAGCGTCTTTGATAACTAAGGGGAAGCCTTGTGCTTCTAAGGCGTTTATGCCGGCCAGAATGCTGGGGTATTTTTCCAGCACCTGCGCAGGTACATCGGGTAAAACGATTTCTTGTTCGATTATTTGTCGCTTTACTGCGCGCTCAAAAATTTCCGATAGGCATTGCACTTGAGCTTCAGCTAGGTTATTGCCAGCACTCATGCCGTTACTTAGGAATAAGTTCTCGATCAGATTGGAGGGAAAGTATACGTCTTCACCATCTAAATGACGCTTATAGGGAATGGAACAAATGCCTCGGTCCGTGCGTCCGGAGTTAGTGTCAATTAGATTTGATCCGCGTAGTTGTCCGTCGGGATTATAAATGTCTAAGCAGTAGTCATCTAATAGTCCAGCAGGAAGCAAATCGTCGACACCTGGCTTAAACCATTTTTCATTCGGGTAGTGAACAAATTCACTGTTGGCTATCTGCTCGCCAAAGTACTGGTCATTGTAGAAGAAATTACAGTTTAAGCGTTCGACGAACTCACCCAGAGCCGAGCACAGGGCGCTCTCTTTGTTTGCACCTTTGCCGTTGGTAAAGCACATAGATGAAGCTGCATCACGAATATGCAACGACCACACATTTGGCACCAAGTTTCTCCACGAGGCGATCTCGATCTTCATGCCTAGGCCCGCCAAGATTCCGGTCATGTCCGAAATAGTTTGTTCTAGTGGTAGGTCTTTGCCGAGAATATATGTGCTGGTTTCGCCCTCGGGTTTGCCCATTAACATGGCTTGTGCATCGTCATCCAAGTTAGGTATTGACTCGATCGTAAAGTCAGGACCGGCTTGAACGACCTTTTTTACAGTGCAGCGGCCAATGGACCGCAAGATGCCTTGCCGATCTTTGTCAGATAGGTTCTCAGGCAACTCCACCTGAATCTGAAATATCTGGTTATAACGATTTTCAGGATCGACAATGTTGTTTTGGGAAAGTCTGATGTTTTCTGTCGGAATATCGCGCGCCAAACAGTATAGCTTTACAAAATATGCCGCGCATAAGGCAGATGATGCTAGAAAATAGTCAAAGGGGCTGGGCGCTGAGCCGTCGCCTTTATAGCGAATAGGCTGGTCCGTGATAACTGTAAAGTCGTCAAACTTAGCTTCTAGTCTGAGGTTGTCGAGAAAATTGACTTCGATTTCCATCGAAAGGTTTCCGTAGTAAGGAGCATTGATCAGAAGTTAGGATTATCGACGCTTTTGTGGCAATAGTCTTTGCCTAATTAGATCAATTATTAAGATATTTTTAGAATATTGTGCTTTTAAGGCGTTGCAGACTAGAGGCGGCTTATAAAAAATCTTGATAGATAACGAAACCCAAGTTGAGCAAACCTATAAATTGGAACGAATATGGTGATCGCTATTTGAATTTTTATGAAAAATTTGATCTAGATCAACGCTAATAGAATCGAAAGGGTAGATCATTAGCTAAGCCTTTAACAAATGATTACTATGGTGAGTGTAATGACTAATCTAAATAACGTTCCTCCTTGCGCAGACGCTCGGCAATGCCCCAGATGTCCTTATGCGTTTATATGCCATGATGAGACTGTGAGTTTAGTCAATTCAATAAATTGGGCTCCAGTTGGCCTTGGTATAATATTGGTGGTTGGCATAGTGGCGAATTTATTTTAATTTTAATGCGTTCGATTTCATCGGCCGACTTAATTATTCGCGCTTTTTCAAAATTGAATTTCTCTGGCATCGTCAATTTTCTGCATAATTTTATGCCCTAGTATAAAAAGTTGACATAGAATTGCTAACACTCTGATTATTTTCCTTATGACGTCGTTTAGTAATGCTCCTTGCCAAACACCAGTGAGGTTGCTTATTGAGGTGATCTTTAACTTCGACGCTTAAGCGCATTCACGCTAGACGAAGATAATTTCATGCTTTTATAGGCTTCTTGGTAAGCGGAAGATTTGCGTGTCGGTAGTGCCTTTGATTTCAGGTTTGTAATCTAGTTTCTATGGCACATCGGTTAGATTACAGTTCGTCTCAATTTAAAAATAGTGCTTCGACATGAGCAATACCAAAATCACTATCGTTGGCTACCTGAATAAATATAGCGTTCGCACTCGACTAACATCAGTAATGAGTCTGTTCTTTGTCTGTGGTTTCTTGTTGTCTGTGTCAGAGTTATCTCTAGCGGATAATTACAGCGAACGATTTAAACCGATCAGACCCGCACATTATATTGCGGTGTTAGCGGACCCAGATGCTAATTCCGGAAATAACGCGGAAACTTGGGGGTACTGGCCACTTGACCCAGGACCTCGCGGTGTCAGGCTTAGTAATTATCAAGAACTAATGGCCGCCGGTGGAGTGGCGCTTGCGAAGTGGAAATTTGATAGTTCCGCCTGGTGGTTGGAAGAAAATGGCTTGATAATGGAACCGCCAGAGTTTCCCCTACCTCCCGGGGAGTATCTGGTGACCGGAAATCGTAAAGTGCTTTCGGCTTTAATCGTTCATCCTGCGGATGAAAACGGTAACCAGCGTTGGGAACTTGAACATGCAGCTTCCATATATGATGTTACCCATCTTGGCTGTCGGTCGGCGGTATATACACAATCATCAACAGATCAGATGTGTACTCCTGAAAATGCGCCAGCTGATGTCTTTCGAGTTACTGTGGGGCAACCTATGCCTGAGGTTGCGGGATGTGATAAACAGGATTATGCGGTGCTAATTGTTGTTGGATTACCTATCGATGGGTAGTTGATAGGGAGTTTAAAAAGTTTCTGATTGGTGGCGCAGTTCTTGAGAATTTCTACCTAGATTGTAGCCCGCAGAGATTCTGTAATAGGTATGTAATAGCAGTTGTGATATAAATAGACCGCCATTTTATTAATGGAGGCAAAATTTGCTTGGATTCGAGATAAGAATCTGTTCAAAATCACAAAAATTTCGAGGTGCCTGAATATGTTGAAAAAACCCTTTACAAAGAAGTCGGCTATTGCCTGCCTAACAGGACTGTCGATGATGGCTGTTGGACATGCAGCGCTTGCAGTCGATTTAACTGTCTATACCGCAGTTGAAGCCGAAGATCTGGCGCGATACGCAGAAATGTTTAATAAAGATCATCCCGATATCAATATTAAATGGGTGCGTGACTCCACGGGCATTGTAACTGCTAAGTTACTTGCGGAGAAAAACAATCCACAAGCTGATGTGGTATGGGGACTGGCTGCGACATCGTTGTTATTACTGAAAAGCGAAGGCATGTTAGAACCATACAAACCAACGGGTGTAGAGCTTTTAGATCAAAAATTTGTTGATACTGGCGATGTGCCAACGTGGGTAGGCATGGACGCTTGGGTAGCATCAGTATGCTATAACACTGTAGAAGCTGCTAAACATAATCTAACGCCACCAACATCCTGGAAGGATCTTTTAGATCCAATGTACGAAGGACATTTGATTATGCCTAATCCAAATTCGTCGGGTACGGGTTTTCTAGACGTATCCAGTTGGCTGCAAATGTTTGGTAAGGACGATGGTGGGTGGGAGTATATGGATGGCTTGCATAAGAACATCGCTCGATATACTCATTCTGGATCTAAGCCTTGTAAACTAGCTGCATCGGGTGAAATTCCAATTGGTATTTCCTTTGCGTTCAGGGGGGCTAAGTCTAAGGCTCAAGGCGCACCTATCGAAATCATAGTGCCTGAAGAGGGTGTTGGTTGGGATATGGAAGCGACCGCAATTATTGCCGGCACAGCTAAGCTTGAAGCAGCTCAAACATTGGTAGACTGGTCTATTACCAAAAAAGCTAATGAGATGTATAACACGGGTTATGCTGTTGTTGCATACCCTGGTATCGCCAAGCCGGTTGAGCATTTTCCTGCGAATTTGTTGGAAAAAATGATTGATAATGATTTTGAGTTTGCGGCCAACAACCGAAAGGCTATTCTTGCCAAATGGTTGGAGCGCTATGATACTAAATCCGATCCAAAATCTTAATCAAGAGTCGCTAACACATTGTTAGCAAGTCATAATAGATGCGGCCTGATTAGGCCGCATTTTTTAATCTGCAATTACACACCGAGAATTATGTTCAAGTCGGTTCACAAGATATGAAACAACAAGCTGAAAACACCCAGAAGGTTTATTTAGAAATAGATCGAGTGAGTAAAAAGTTTGGTGATTTCGTCGCGTTGGATAAGGTCTCATTGGAGGTTTTCGATGGGGAGTTTATTTGCTTTCTTGGTCCATCGGGTTGTGGGAAAACCACGTTGTTACGTGCAATAGCGGGTCTCGATATTCAAACATCGGGAAGCATTCATCAAGCAGGGAAGAATATCTCTGCTTTGCCTGCATCGGAACGGGATTTTGGTATTGTATTCCAGTCTTATGCATTATTTCCAAATTTAACGGCTGAAAAGAATATTGCCTTTGGTCTGGAAAATCAGAAAATGGAAAAGACGGCAATAAACAAAAGGGTGAACGAACTCTTGGAACTAGTCGGCTTGCCCGATCAAGCGCCAAAATATCCAGCACAATTATCGGGCGGACAACAACAACGAATTGCTCTTGCTAGGGCTCTGGCAACTTCACCTGGGTTATTATTATTGGATGAGCCTTTATCGGCACTAGATGCAAAGGTACGATCTCATTTGCGTCATGAAATGAAGTCGCTTCAACGACGCCTGGGTGTCACCACAATCATGGTAACCCACGATCAAGAAGAAGCGTTAACCATGGCAGATAGAATCGTCGTTATGAATCAGGGGGTCATAGAGCAAGTCGGGTCTCCAACACAAATATACCGAGAACCGGACACTCTATTCGTTGCTGACTTCGTCGGCGCTATGAATCAAGTTCCCGGACGAGTCACTAAAAATGGCTCTGTTAGGGTTGGTGAGTTGAGTTTTACACCGCAAAGTCATTCTCAAAGTGAAGGTGCTGAAGTTGTTGTTGCGATTCGACCGGAGGATATTATTCCGACTAACTCCAATTTGGAAAAAGAACAGAAATCATCAACCAGTAATAGCCTGACTATGGAAATAGTCGATATGGAGTTCCTTGGCTCTTTCTGGCGGGTA
Source organism: uncultured Gammaproteobacteria bacterium (assembly GCA_905478855.1). Lineage (GTDB taxonomy): Bacteria > Pseudomonadota > Gammaproteobacteria > Arenicellales > CAJQKF01 > CAJQKF01. The sequence continues at coordinate 15,067 of CAJQKF010000131.1, read as the reverse complement.
TCGTTAACCAATTCTGCACTTGGCACTCAAAGTTTGTTAGCCGATTTGTCTATTAATGCGATACGTCGCCTAACGATAGAAGTTGGTGCGACTATTCATGTTGAGTTGCCTGCAGACCGGCTCTGGGTATTTCCATCAAAGGCGGAGAGCTAAGTCTCATTGCAATGAATACTACTGCTACTGATAAGGCGCATGATGCCCCACTAATTAAACCGAAGACGAGTAAAGATGACCGAGCGATGGTCGGGTTTATACTTGTTATAGGATTATATTTGTTGATTACATTGGCATTCCCGTTATATGCCATGTTGTCTAGGTCATTCTCGACGTATTCGTTTGACCTTACTAATTTTGAGCTTCAGATTAATAAGGGTAATGGTTGGAGTGCAACAACCACAGCTGCTGAACTAAACGACGCAATAGGTAAGTTTTCACCTGATGAGTTGCTCACTAGTTCCGATGGTCGGCTCGCTCCGACGGAGTTCTTTCCGGATTTCAGCTTTCGCGGAACAACTAACTATAAAATTAGACAGGTAACGCCAGGAACGTCGTTTCTGTTCGGTACCGAACGTGTCGATGATGCTAAATGGCACGAATACAGTTCCAATGATTTCAGACGCGTTGTCGTTCGAGCCTCGGTCGATACGGGTTTAGATAATTACTTTACTTATTTTTCAACTCCTTCTCTGTTTCGTTCTATACAGAACTCCCTGTTCATTGCGACCTTAAGTACAATCATAACGATAACTCTAGCATTCGGTTTTGCCTATGCCTTGAATCGCAGTACGATGCGTTTCAAGGGTGTATTTAAATTAATCGCAATGATACCAATTCTAGTGCCATCATTATTACCAGGCATTGCCTTAGTGTATCTGTTTGGTAATCAGGGAATGATTAATGGCTTATTAATGGGGGAATCAATATATGGGCCTATTGGCATTGTCATTGGCTCGGTATTTTTTACCTTCCCTCATGCATTGATAATCATTACTACGGCGTTAGCTATTTCAGATGCCCGGTTGTATGAAGCTGCTACCGCGCTGCGAGCCAGTCGCTGGAGAACCTTCTGGACCGTTACTATTCCTAGTGCACGCTATGGTTTGATCTCCGCAACTATCGTTGTGTTTAATCTGGTCATTACTGATTTTGGTTTGCCAAAAGTAATTGGTGGCCAATACAACATGCTTGCGGTGGATATTTACAAGCAAGTTATCGGCCAACAGAACTTTGAAATGGGTGCCGTAGTGTCCGTTGTGTTGCTTATTCCGGCGTTATTAGCATTTGTTATAGACAGAGTTGTACAAAAGAAGCAGGTAGCTCAACTATCTGCCCGTGCAGTGCCGTATATTCCCAAACCACATAAACAATTTGATCGAATCTGTTTGGCCTATTGTTCTGCCGTGGGCGTTTTCATTCTTGGCCTAATCGTAGTGTGTCAGTATGCGGCTTTGATTAAATTCTGGCCTTATAATCTTTCCCTAAGTCTGGATAATTACAATTTTAAGGTGATGGATGGTGGCGGTTGGGGTTCTTATACAAATTCTATTAGGCTCGGTTTATATACAGCTTTTTTCGGCACTATAGTGGTTTTTGTTGGAGCCTATATGGTTGAGAAAACCAGTCGGTTTGTGCCTATCCGTTCTGGTTTTCAGTTTCTGGCTATGTTGCCTATGGCGGTGCCTGGGATGGTTCTTGGTCTGGCCTATATCTTTTTCTTTAATGCACCAGATAATCCGTTGAATGCAATCTATGGAACGCTTGCTATTATGGTTATTTGCAGCATTACCCACTTTTATACGGTATCCCATCTAACGGCTGTCACTGCCTTGAAGCAGATGGACCGGGAGTTCGAGTCGGTAGCCTCATCTTTGAAACAACCATTTCATCGGCTGTTCACTAAAGTAACCGTGCCGGTTTGTTTGCCCGCTATTCTTGATATTTCGATCTATCTGTTTGTTAATGCCATGACTACGGTATCGGCTGTTATCTTTTTGTATTCTCCAGACACAACCCTTGCATCTGTAGCCGTACTTAACATGGATGATGCGGGTGATATTGCACCGGCCGCAGCTATGGGTATGATGATTTTTTATACGAATGTGGCTGCACGTTTGATTCACCTGTTCGTATCACGTAATTTGGTTTTAAAAACCCAAGCCTGGCGTGTGTAGTGTATTGAGAACAAAGATCGTTTTCGATTTGTGACAAGGCTTTGACGGATTGATCTTTCTTCTGTTTAGCGCAAAACGATCGGGTCATTCAGTGCTGCAACTTCACTTACCGGAGCAAGTTAGTTAACCGTGCAATGTAACGTTCTATGTGAATAGGTGCATGTTGCTAAGGTTAGTGACCATTACTATTTCAATTCCATTGTTGAGGAATTCTGTTCTTGGAATCGGAAGATAAATTAGGGTTAGATGAGTGATTCAATAACCTCGTAGCTAGGTGTTCTAACTAATTGAAATTTGTGGAGTAAATAATATATTTGCCCATATGGTCATTATATATTTACATTCGATGTCAAATCAGGATAAGCTTCTTTACGTCAAAATATAGTTAAATAAAACGTGCCAAGAAGAAAAACGTCGTTACAACCGACAGCCAGGAAGGCCGCGATTTTTGATCTTATATCACAAAGGGGAAAAGCATCGGTTAATGAGCTTGCTCATAGGTTCGATACGTCCGTAGAAACAGTGCGCAGAGACTTAAGTTCTCTCGCGGTTGCTGGTCGCGTGCGCAAGGTTCATGGTGGCGTCGTGAAGATTCGCCCATCAGAGGAAGGACCATTCGAGGATCGTATTAAGCAAAATACTTTGGCGAAGCAGTTGGTTGCTGAAAAGCTCGTCAAGACTATTTCACCTGGTCAGTCTATTATGATTGACACGGGTTCTACCTCACTTATCTGCGCAAAAGAGTTTTCACGCATAGAGGGTTTGACGGTAATAACCAATTCAACCCGTATTGCTGGAATTATTTCAGTAAACGATAATAATTCACATGCCTTCTTGTTGGGGGGCACTTATAAGCATGACAACGCGCAAACAGTTGGATCAGCGACAATAAGTGAAATTGCACAGTACAGTGTCGACCACGTTATCTTAACAATTCGAGCGTTGGATTTTCAAGGTGCCTATGATTTCTCAGAGGAGGAAGCAGAGGTTGCTCGTGCGATGGTAAACAATGCGGAGCATGTGACGATTGTTGCAGACTCTACTAAACTGAATAACCGCTCGACGTTTCAAGTGTGTGATTTAAATAAGATAGACAGGCTTATTCTTGATCAGGCACCTGAACTAGAGCTACAACGTGTATTAGATGCAGCAGGCGTCGAAGTACTTTAAACCGGAAAAAATATGTTGAGATTTGCGACACTCTATACTCGAACCGTTGATCGATTTAACTATCTGATTGGGCGCGTCATGATGTATAGCCTTTTCGTTATGCTCGGTATTTTGCTCTGGTCGATGATCTCTAAAGCAGTGTTTATAATACCGTCTTATTGGACATTAGAGATGGCTCAGTTCGCATTAGTCGCGTACTACATGGTCGGGGGAGCTTATTCAATCCAACTGGGTTCCAATGTGCGGATGGATTTGTTTTATGGGAATTGGTCTATTCGCAAGAAAGCCTGGGTGGATTGTTTTACCGTGCTACTCTTAATTTTTTATTTATCCGTCATGCTTTATGGCGGATTGGATTCAACCGCATATTCTTTGGAATATGGTGAGCGTGCCCCGTCTCTTTGGCGTCCTTATATGTGGCCTGTTAAGGTCGTCATGTGCCTCGGTATCCTTCTAATGCTATTACAAGCAATATCCGAACTAATAAAAGACATCGCAACTGTGAAAGGAATAGAAATCTAATGTCGTATGAATTAATCGCGATTTTAATGTTTGCGTCCATGATGCTGATGCTCATGACTGGGCAGCGAGTCTTTGGTGCCATTGGCGGAGTAGCAGCAATAGCGGCACTTTTGTTATGGGGTAACGGAGCGACGGACATTCCGTTTTCGGCGGCTATTAAAGTGATGAATTGGTACCCGATGATGACGTTACCATTTTTCATCTTTATGGGTTACATATTATCTGAAAGCAGGATCGCAGAAGATCTTTATAGGATGATTCATGTCTGGATGGGACCGATAAACGGAGGTTTGGCGATTGGAACTATTGCCTTAATGGTATTGGTGTCTGCGATGAACGGTCTTTCAGTTGCAGGCATGGCGATTGGTGCCACCATCGCTTTGCCTGAGTTGCTGCGGCGTGGCTATGATAAACGAATGGTAACAGGTGTTATCCAAGCGGGTTCATCACTGGGCATTTTAGTTCCGCCCTCAGTGGTATTGGTGCTTTATGCCATGATTGCACGTCAGCCAGTCGGTCAACTTTGGCTAGCGGGAGTGATCCCCGGGCTGATGATGGCTTCCATGTTTATAATTTACATATATGTTCGATGTAAAATACAACCCGAGCTCGGACCAGCGTTAGACAAGCGTGAACGTGATGTGCCGCGTGCTGAAAAAATGCGCTTGTTGCTTTCGGGCTTGCTACCATTGACTATCTTCTTTGCAATGATGATCCCTTTCGTCAAGGGTTGGACGAGTCTGGTAGAAAGCTCTGCAGTCGGTGCGATGACAGCATTTACCGCAGCTGTGCTGAAAGGGCGAATGACGAAGAAAGTTTTCGAGGTATCTGTTCGTCAAACACTAGCTATATCTTGCATGTTTATGTGGATTGTACTGGCAGCATTGGGCTTTGGCGCAGTGTTTGATGGCCTCGGTGCAGTAAAAGCGATCGACCATCTGTTTACCGATCAGCTGGGGTTGAACCCGTGGGTCATTCTCATTCTTATGCAGTTGTCTTTCTTGCTGATGGGAACATTTCTTGACGATACCGCTATGCTTGTCATAGTAGCTCCGCTTTACGTCCCGCTCGTTGCCGTATTAGGCTTTGATCTTATCTGGTACGGTGTTTTGTACACGATAACCACTCAGATTGCCTACATGACACCGCCATTTGGCTACAACCTGTTCCTGATGCGAGCTATGGCGCCGCCGGAAATTGGTATTAAAGATATTTACACATCCATTATTCCGTTTGTTTTGGTTATGCTTGTAGCACTAACGTTGATAATGGTTTTTCCACAGATTTCAATGTGGCTCCCAAACTATGTATACGGGCGCTAAATCAATATTTTGCTCTAGACTTAATGTTTCACGTGAGCGTTTTTTTTAATTTAACCACAACCACGACAGTAAGGAGAAGTTGATATGACAACAAGACGCAAGTTTCTGACAAAGACGGGTGCTGGTGCAGCCGCGGCGGCGGCCACGATTAGTGCCCCGGCCATAGTCAAAGCGCAAGCTCCAATTAAATGGCGACTGCAAACATACTCAGGTGCGCCACTTGGTGCACACGTTATCAAGCCACAAATTGAGGCTTTTAACAAAGCCGCTAATGGCGAGATGGAAATCGAGTTGTTTTATGCGGATCAGCTCGTACCAACGGGTGAGCTATTTCGCGCACTACAAAATGGCACATTGGATGCCGTCCAATCTGATGACGCGACGATGTCTTCGCCGGCGGATATTTCGGATTTTGGGGGTTATTTTCCATTCTCATCACGTTACAGCCTTGACCTTCCTGTGTTGTTCCAGCGATATGGTCTTGATAAAATTTGGAAAGAGGCTTACGACGATATTGAAGGTGTTGAATGGCTGGGTGCCGGTGCATGGGATCCATTACATATTTTCACGACTAAAAAGGCTATTCGATCTCTGGCAGATATGCGCGGATTGCGAGTCTTTGGTGTGCCGACAGCAGGGCGTTTCCTAGCAAAATACGGAATGATTCCTGTAACAGTGCCTTGGGAAGATGTCGAAGTTGCTCTGCAAACGGGGGAACTGGACGGTGTAGCATGGTGCGGATTTACCGAGGCCTACGAAGTAGGCTGGGCTGATATCTGCAGTTACGCTCTTTCGAATAACGTAACTGGGGCATGGTGTGGTTCTTATTTTGCTAATAGTGAGAGTTGGGCAAAAGTGCCGCCACACTTGCAAGAGCTTTTCAGAATGTCTATGGATCAATCGCATTACTACCGCCAAGTTTGGTACTGGGGTGGGGAAGCCGACCTACGTGTAAACGGAGATAAAATGGAGATGACGGCTATTCCTGCAGCAGAATGGGAAACAGTTGTTGGCGATGCCTCTGGATTTTGGGATGAATTGGCATCACGAAACGAACGCTCAGCGCGAGTTATTGAAATCTTCAAAAAATATCGAGACACAATGGAAAAAGCAGGAGTTCCATACCGTTACTCTTAACGTTTAGTGCTTTGGCGGCGGGATACTCCCCCGCCAAAGTTTGTACGAACGCGAAACTTATCTCGCAACTGGACACACTCGATGTGTACATATATTGATGTCATTCCCGTGTTGTAGAATTCTCTTTTGTCGTTGACCCTATTACTGCTCTCTCGCAAAGTGTTTACTTATAACATTGCAATTCATTAGTAGGTATGTGGTACCTGTCGGAAGTTTTGATCCAACCAGTGTGCACTGATCGCGGCAACCTCGTGGCGACCATTGTTAACATTCAGGACAGCAAAAAGGAGTTACGTTCTCTTGTTATCTGAACGCTTTGATATTGCTATTGTTGGTGCTGGAGTCGTTGGTTGTGCAATAGCGCGACGGCTTACACTGGATGGTGCAAAGGTCATTGTTTTTGAAAAAGCGCTGGACGTTCTAGACGGTGCATCCAAGGGAAATAGCGCAATTCTGCATACAGGTTTTGATGCTCCGATAGGATCACTTGAGCAGATTTGTGTAGCGCGCGGATATGCCGAGTATCTTGAGATTGCGAATAGTCTCACACTTCCCATCCTCAAGTCCGGGGCGATGGTATTAGCCTGGAATGATGAGCAGGCGGAAAGGCTACCTGAATTAGTCAAGAAGGCACATAAGAATGGTGTTCTCGATAGCGCCATGCTCTCTAAAGAAGATATTCTGATGCGTGAACCTCATCTATCGAAGAGTGTTGTTAGCGGTTTTGAGGTGCCGGGTGAATATATTATTGATCCTTGGTCATCTGCGCACGCCTATCTTTTGCAGGCCATGGCGAATGGGGCACAGCTTTGCAGGGGGACGGAAGTATTGGGAGGCCTTTTTGATTCGGGCGAGTGGACACTGAAAACCAGTAAGACGCCGATCAATGCGACTCACGTGATAAATTGCGCAGGGCTTTATGGTGATGTTGTTGATGAACGATTAATCAACAAAAAGTCATTCACCATTACTCCCCGTAAAGGTCAATTTGTAGTTTTCGATAAATCGTCATCGGCACTTACGTCTTCGATTATTTTGCCTGTTCCAACGGAAAAAACAAAAGGGGTGGTGATATGCCGCACAATATTTGGCAATTTACTCGTAGGCCCAACGGCTGAAGATCAGGCTAGTCGAGTTGATGCCTCAACAGATCGAGAGTCTTTGCAGAATTTGGTGGCCAAGGGGAGCGAGATGATTCCCGGGCTCGCGGATAGTGAGATCACTGCGACTTATGCGGGCTTACGACCAGCAAGCGAGTTCCAGGATTATCAAGTTAACAACTGGAGCGAGCTTAACTATGTCACCGTCGGTGGTATTCGTTCAACAGGGCTAAGTTCTGCACTAGGCATTGCACGTCACGTTAGTGAATTGATAGATACCAAAGTGTATTCGGGAAAGCCGATCGTCGATCCCGCTATACCTAAGGCGGATCGTCTTTCTCATTATCATTCGAGGGACTGGGAAGAAGTCGATAATGGTGGCATTGTTTGCCATTGTGAATGGGTTACCCGTCGGGAGATTAAACGGGTTATGGAAGGGCCTATTCCCCCGTCATCGCTCGAGGGATTGAAACGAAGAACGCGGGTTTGCATGGGACGCTGTCAGGGTTTTTATTGCACGGCCGAGCTAGCAAAAATAACCAACGGACGGTTTGATTTACCCTTATCTATTAAGCATGAATAAATTGAGCGAAACTTCAACACGCTCCTGCTCAGTCGCCGTTGTTGGTGGTGGACCCGCTGGATTGGCACTTGCGGCCGAATTGAAGCGACTCGGGGTAAATGACGTTGTCGTTCTGGAGCGCGAAGCGCATGCGGGTGGCATTCCACGTCACTGTGGGCACTATCCCTTTGGCGTGCGTGAATTTGGTCGATTGCTGAAGGGCCCCGATTACGCCAGAAAAAATGTTAAAACGGCACTTGATCTAGGTGTTGAAATCCGGTTGGAAACAACCGTCACATCGCTTCATCCTAATGGCCGGTTGAGTCTTTCGACACCTACGGGCAGGGAAGAACTAAAGGTTGATAGGGTGGTTTTATGTACAGGTGTTCGAGAAAGTAGTCGCGCGCAACGTTTAATTAGTGGCGATCGACCATTGGGCATAATGTCAACGGGAGCGCTTCAATCATTGGTTTACCTTCAGGGTATGCAACCTTTTAAAAACCCAGTCATACTTGGATCAGAACTTGTTTCATTCTCGTCTATTGATACCTGTCGTCATCTTGGCATGCGTCCAGTTGCAATGATTGAAGAACAGAATCGCATTGTGACACACCGTATTTTGCAAACTTATCTGGTTGTCAGAGGTGTTCCATTATTTGTTAGTGCTAAATCCCTAAAGATTGTTGGGAGAGGTCGGGTTGAGGCCATCGAGTTCATTGATGCTCATGGCGATTTGAAAAGGCTGGAAACAGACGGTGTAATTATATCTGGAAGGTTTCGCCCAGAAGCCGCGTTATTGCAGCACAGTCACTTAGAAGTAGATCCCGGTTCTGGTGGCCCTGTTATTGACCAGTTCGGTCGGTGTTCGGATCCATCCTACTATAGTGCAGGAAATCTATTACGGCCTGCAGAAACGGCGGGATGGTGTTGGCGTGAAGGGGTTGCTACGGCTAAATGGATCACAGAAGATCTTGTAGAGCAAGGCAAGAAGGCATCCGTGGAAGACGTTAAATTAACGATTTTAGACCCTGCTATTCAGTTTATCCTGCCTCAGCGTTTGTCTTTGTCAAAACGTGTTGGTGGAATGGATAAGATGCAAATCGGTTTGAAGCAGCCATCCAGCGGTGTCCTGCAAGCTTCGATCAACGACAACTGTATCTGGAGTGCACGCATAAAAGGGCATCCGGTGCGTCGTATTCAGAAGCCATTGGCAGAAGTTTTAAAAAAAGAATCAGGAGCGAATGTGAAATTTACCATCAGACGAGATTTATAACGTGTTAATAGCCGGCATAGATCAGGGAACTACAAGTACGAGAGCGTTCGTTTTAAATACAGATGGCCAACTAGAGCTTCGGCATTCTGTGGAGCATCGTCAGTTCTATCCCCATGATGGCTGGGTGGAGCACGATCCAGAAGAATTGATTCGAAATATCCAAGCGTGTGCCGAAGCATTAGGTAAGGTTGATGGGATTGGTATCGATAATCAGGGTGAAAGTTGCTTAGCCTGGGATGCAGTAACTAAACAAGCCTTATCCCCAGTAATTGTCTGGCAAGATAATCGCACGATCAGTCAAATCGAAATACTCAAATCAAATGGACTAGAGATAGAAACACTATCACGTGCGGGATTACCTCTTGATCCTTATTTTTCAGCGAGTAAGCTCGGTTGGATAATTGAGCACGTACCGGCGGCAAAAGCCGCTTTGGCTGGCGGCACACTTAGACTAGGCACCACCGATGCTTTTTTTCTGGACCGGCTAACAGGTCGATACGTAACAGATATCAGCACTGCAAGCCGAACGTCTCTTTTGAATATTTCGCAACTTGATTGGGACGAAACCCTTTGCCGCGGATTTGGCGTGCCTGTTGAGTGTTTGCCCAAAATTGTGCCAACAACCGGTGACTTTGGAACCATGGAAACGGCATACGGACATATCCCGGTAACCGCGAGCGTGGTTGATCAACAAGCAGCATTATATGGTTTTGGCTGTCGAGAGAGGGGCGATACTAAGATAACCTTCGGCACAGGTGCATTTGCATTGATGGTTACCGGATCAGAAATTATTAACAAACCCGAACTCGGTTTACTACCAACGGTTGCCTGGCAGTTGTCAGGTCATGATTCTGTTTTCGCTCTGGATGGCGGTGTCTTTACCGCAAGTGCTGCTTTGAATTGGGCAAAGTCGCTTGGGCTTTTCAATGAGTTCGCTGAGATCAATGAATTTAATTCGCCACCATCAATAAATTCCGGTTTGGTTTTTGTACCTGCATTGGCTGGTCTCGGTTGCCCTCACTGGGAACCTAGTGCTCGTGGCACTTGGTTGGGCCTTTCTCTGGAACATACCCATCAACAGCTTGTGCAATCGATACTGGAGGGTGTGGCATTCCGTTCGGCCGAAGTGATTGAAGCCATGCATGCTTGCATACCGTTAAACGATGCATTATTCATCGATGGTGGTATGAGCCAGAACCCTTACTTTGTCCAGTGGCTTGCCAATATTACGGCTCGGGAAATCCGACCCGCACGCATGCCCGAACTCACAGGTCTAGGTGTCGCACATTTAGCATGCGACGTTTTTGACTATCAACCGGAATCAGTTTCACATTTTGGTTCATGTGCACCAGATCGAGATGCAAGACTTGCAATGGAACGGTTTAAAAAAGCGGTTGCCATCTGTCAACAGTGGTCTGGGAAATAAAGCGTCTAATTTATTATCGAGAGCATTGCATCGCTAGGTTAAAAGTTCTTCTTGGATTTTCTTCTGAACTCATGGAGTCGATAAAAGACTTGAACGCTCAACGTTCTGTAGCTTAAGAGTTGGTAGTTGAGATAACCCAGCTACCACCGCGCTTGCAGTAAAACAGCTGCTAAGCTTGTGTATTGATTAGTGCCGGCTGAATTAGCGTCGGTGCAGCATGTGAATTAAACCTCCACTCTATATCCTGTTCGTGGGAAATGTACGCAAACGGTTCCTGACTCGTTAGTAGTACGCTCTATTGATATAGTATTCACATCGGCGCTTCGTACAGTGCCCTCTACACGTTGCTCACCGCTTTCTACATCTGGGCCAATAGACACAGTCGTGCCCACTTTTAAGCCTTGGGGATCATTGTTCGCAACTTGTCTAACGGTAGTGGTCTCGGAATTTAATGCTAACGCCAAAGCATCTTCTGGTGCTAAGGCCGTGCATGAGCCATGACCGATAGCGCTTATACTTTTCTCCCAGCGCTCTAGATGGGTAAATTCGGATAAAAATGAGGGTCCTTTATCCCATCGGCCCCGTATAAACCAGACAACATGATAGAACTGAGCATCAATTGCAGCCGGCTCAGCGCCGAGTAAAAATGTACGGCCATCGCTGAGACTATCGTTTAGCCAGGAGAGCGGCGCGCGCAACTGTGAAACAAGATGTGGCAATTGAGCGTTGGCTTGTTTTAGACGTTCTGCCCAATCCTCACCAAGATAGAGCAGACCGCGATCTTTGGCAAAATCCTCCGGAAGATTATCCCCTGCAGCACCTAGTACAATCTTAACTCCCAAGCTAAATAGCTCGCCATCTGTCCATCGACTAAGACACCACATTAACCCGGTATCTGCTAATGGCATAAAAGTAGGTGAGGGATAGCGTTTTTCCAATTCACGGATTATGCAATGACTATCGCAGTATATATCCGCGCCAATTTGCATAACGGGTGTTCGTCGATAACCACCGGTGAGAGCTGTGAGGAACGGCTTGGGTGGTAATCGCGGTATTTCTACGTTATACCAAGTAAGTTCTTTAATGCCCAATGCCACTCGAATTTTTTCAGCTACGGGAGATTGTGGATAGTTGTGTAGGATAATTTGTGAGGCGTTGGCTGGCATTGTTGATCTCATTCGTTTTTTGTGTGTAAAGTTTATCTGGTTATAGGATACTTTGCTTGAGCTAATGTCACGTGTGATTAAGTCAATAAACCGACTTATAACCCTGAGAAAAGGCATCTGCAGACCGATCCTTGCAAGCTGGACAAGACGAGATTTATATCCTTTTCCAACGTAATATTTAAACTTAAAAGCAAACAACATATCCTCTTGTCAATGTATCTTACTACTAAAGGCGTTGACTCCTGGTGACGTAGTTTCTAGTGCGGGTTATGGGGTTAAGCTTTGATTATCACGTTGTAACCAGTACACTGATTTACTTCGCTGCTTAATATGCAATTGTCCCTGATAATCAGGGTGGCTAAAACTGATATAGAAATGAAAATATTCAAGACTTTAGTATGGGTGTCACTGGTTCTGGTGGTGATTGTGGTAGGCGGGATTTTTGCGATTACCAACCTCGTTGACCCCAATGACTATAAATCGCAAATCTCAGAAATGGTGAAACAGAACACCGGGCGTGACCTGCGTATGGATGGTGATCTGAAACTGACTTTTTACCCTTGGCTCGGAGTCGAAACCGGGAACTTGTCTCTGTCTAATGCTGTTGGTTTTGAAGAAGGCCCAATGATCGACATTGGTAATGCCCGCTTTTCGATGAAAATTATGCCTCTGCTATCTCGGCAGATAGAGATTGACACAGTACTGCTGGAAAATCCTCGGGTTCAGCTAACGACTCAGGCTGATGGGCGCACCAACTGGGATGATTTAGTTGCGGCACTATCCGATCAAACGAGTAAAGACAGAAATTCATCAGCTGAAGGTGCCATGGCTATTGCTGGATTGGTGATTGAAGGTATCTCGGTAGATGGAGGTGAAGTTTCCTGGCAGGACCAACGCGTTGGTGAAAACATTAAACTTGAGGGCATCAATTTTGTGACCGGACGGTTAGTTCCCGGAGAACCTCTCGATATCGAATTCAATGTAAATGGATCTGGAAGTATGCTGCCGGAACCCGGGTCTCTATCTCTTGATACAACGTTGACGTTGGGCGATAGCATGAAGTCACTGGGGCTTGACGACATAGCGCTTGTGGTTAGTTCCGATAGCATAAATGCGGACGTGAGTATTGGCAAAGTTTTGTTAGCTATAGACTCCGGACTCGTTGCCGTGAGCCAGTTGAAAGCGCAACTTACTCAGGGCGATGAATCTGTATCAGCGAGCATACCGTCACTTAATTATGACCCCTCCACAGAAAGCCTGGAAATCCCCGATTTGGCGCTGCTTCAGGGGGAAAATAAAGCGAAGCTTTCGGTAAGCGCCTCAAAAATACTCGGCCAACCTTTAGCCAGTGGTCGTTTTGAAATTAAGTCGGGGGATGTTGCGGCTCTTTTGGATCGTTTGTCTATTTCATCCCCTATGCCTGAATGGGTAATAGGTTCTCTAGAGACCTCAGCAGATTTTAGTTTCGAGAATAGTACTGCTGTGTTTGACGGCTTATTACTAGACGCAACCATCAACCAGGTTGAATCGAAGCTTGTTGCAACTCGATTATTGTTTAATCTTGAAAGCGGTGAAATGACGATTGAGTCGGCAACTATGCAACAGCAGGATCTCAAGCTTGAGATCGCGGCCAGTGGTGGGAATCTCAATGGAGAAATCGAGAACATGGAAGTCTCCGCATCACTTGTGGCGGCTGTTTCTAATTTTACGGCTGTGCTCGATCGGAATCAGCTTGAGGTTGAATTACCGCCGGGGCTTGGAGAGGCTGTGACAGCTACTCTGGATCTTAAACTTTCTGGCGGAAGTGTTGACGTAAGTTCGCTTAATGTTAAGGCTGGTGACATGACCATTACAGGAATCGCATCCGTAGGATTTAATAAGCCAATGTATGGATTTGATCTTGATATCAATTCCCTCAATCTGGATCAGTTGTTGAATAGCGATGAAAGTAGCAAAGACTCTGCCACGGGAACAGCTGAACAATTACTCCTGCCTGTGGCGTCGCTGCGGGGCTTGGTAGTAGATGGAAAAGCACGCATAGGTGAGGTGATCACGACCGGTCTGGTGCTGACCAATGTTGATGTCACCGTTAATTCAGATGACAATGTCGTAAAACTAGAGCCGTTGAAGGCGAATGTTGCGGGCGGGGCAGTGCGGATAGGGTTGTCTTATAATGTGTCAGGTGATGCACCGGCAATTAGCCTGAACAACCAGACCCAGAACCTCAACGTAGGCGAATTATTGGAAGCTCTAGAAGTGACCGATAAAGTTGATGGTATCGGTAGCCTGAATGTCGACCTTGCGGGTAGTGGCGTTGATCTCGATAAAATGATTGCCTCGTTGAATGGTGATATGCAGTTTCGATTAAAAGACGGTGCACTACGAGGATTCGATCTTCAGGCAACCCTGCTGAAATTACAGGATGATCTGGCAAAATATAAAGGTCGAGAGATGACTGAAATTGAAAAGCCTGAAGCACAGACACGGTTTACTGAGTTGACAGGAAGTTTTGATGTCAGCCAAGGTGTGTTTGCTAATAACGATCTTGCCATGAAAGCGCCTGCATTCAGGGTCGATGGCTCGGGCCAAGTGGATCTTCCAAACTCTGCCATAGACTATAGATTGAATATCAATGTTGTTGAGACTTTTGAAGGGCAGGGTGGGGAGTCACTCGATAATCTCAAAGGCACCAATATTCCACTGAGAATCCGTGGCCCCCTTGAATCTCCCGGGTTCGCATTAGACGTTACTCGCTTGCTGAAGGATCAGGCCAAGAAAGAATTAACCAAAGCACTTAACAAGAAACTCGGCCTGGAATCAGAGAACACTACTGAAGATTCGTCAGAAGTAAAAAAGGAGCCCAAGGAAGAGATCAAAGACAAACTCAAGAAGGACCTGACCAAAAGTTTGTTTAAAAGCCTTGGCTTTGATTAATTGTTGAAAAGACAAATGTATTTTGCCAGCTTGGTAAGCCTTTATCATAAAAGTCTCTAAGCTAATGCTTTTTAATTATTATCTCATCTCATCGAGATTAATAAATGAGTCAAGACTTGATATTGTAAGCAGACTAGTCTGGTAGACTATTTTGCATTATCTGTAGAAGTTCAGACCTGATCTGACAGTTACCCGTTTATTCGTAACTGACTGTCAGGTTAAGTTTAGTTGAATAACTTTTCCTTCCAGATTGATTTACCGTCGATGAGTGTTTGCATCGGCGT
>CAJQKF010000130.1 GCA_905478855.1 uncultured Gammaproteobacteria bacterium | reverse complement strand
GTTATCACGAGTGGCTTCGTTTCTCAAAGGTAGTGATAACTCTGAGATAAGGATTATAGATAGCGGGCTACAAAGACATCGTGACCTAGAGATGGTACTACCGGATTCTCCACTTGAAGCGGTAATGTCCGCCGAAGTATGGGGTGAAATCCATCGAAAACTGGTTGAGCTGATAGCCACACATAGTACAACGCTCATTTTCGTAAACACCCGAAGACAAGCCGAGCGAATAGCCCATAAGTTGGCTGAAATAATGGGTGATGATAGTGTGACTTCTCATCATGGAAGTTTATCCCGCGAACATCGACTAGATGCCGAGACTCGTTTAAAAAATGGGCAGTTAACCGCGCTTGTAGCTACAGCCTCTCTAGAATTGGGTATCGATGTAGGTGATGTTGACCTAGTTTGCCAACTTGGCTCACCTCGCGCGGTATCTGTCTTTTTACAAAGAGTAGGTCGCTCTGGACACGGTGTCGGGCGAACACCAAAAGGCCGTTTATTCCCATTATCTCGTGACGATCTTATCGAATGCGCGGCATTGTTAAAATGCTCGCGGGATGGTTTGCTTGATGAAATAACGGTTCCCGTTCATCCGTTGGATGTATTGGCCCAACAAATTGTTGGCGAACTGGCAAATCAGGAATACCGGTTCGAAGATTTGTTTACGTTGATAACGGGTGCATATCCATATTCTGATCTAACAGTTGAAACATTTGAGACTATTTTACAAATGCTCTCAGAAGGTTTCGCAACCCGACGAGGAAGACGCGGTGCGTTAATTCATGTGGACCTGGTTAATCGTGTTGCAAGCGGTCGAAAGGGCGCTCGACTCACCGCGTTAACAAATGGTGGAGCTATCCCCGACCTATTTGACTACGACGTTATTATGGAGCCAGAAGGGATACCCGTCGGCACATTAAATGAAGATTTTGCCTTTGACAGCACCGCCGGCGATATTTTTCAACTCGGTAATACATCGTATCAAATACTACGCGTTGAGCGAGGGGTAGTGCGGGTAATCGATGCCAAGGGTAAACCCCCAAATATTCCATTTTGGTTTGGCGAGGCTCCCGGTCGAGGCGATACATTGAGCGATGCGGTTAGTGAACTGCGGAGTGATGTGAGTCACTGGATGGAACATGATAGTGCATCAATCAGTGCACTACTACAGGAAAAGTATTCAGTAGATTTAATTGCTGGTACCCAGATAATCCACTACCTCGGCGCAGCATGGGAAGCATTAGGACGTGTGCTACCAACTAAATCCAAAATTGTGGCCGAACGCTTTTTTGATGAATCCGGTGATATGCATCTGGTGATTCACACGTCATTTGGTTCGAGAATGAACCGGGCTTATGGCTTAGCATTACGTAAGCGGTTTTGTCGGCGCTTTAATTTTGAATTGCAAGCAGCGGCACTAGAAGATTGTATTGTCCTCTCATTAGGAGAAACACATAGCTTTTCTATCGATGAGGTTGCCCATTATCTCGATTCTACGACTGTAGAAGACGTGTTAACTCAGGCTATATTAGACGCTCCGGTGTTTCCAACACACTGGCGCTGGGTAACGAATATTTCGCTGGCCGTTAGACGCTTTATGAATGGCAAGAAAGTTCCGGCACAATTTCAACGCTCGGACGCAGAGGATCTGGTTGCGGTTGTATTTCCAGATCAATTAGCATGCCTTGAAAATATTCAAGGTGAACGGGAAATACCCAAACATCCTTTAGTAGACCAGGCATTATGGGATTGTCTGCACGATGTAATGGATGTTAATGCACTCAAAAGTATGTTGACGCAGTTAAAAGATGGGAATATTGAGTGGATTTCCCGCGACCTCGTTGCACCTTCGCCATTATCAGAGGAAGTGCTCACAGCAAAACCCTATGCTTTTCTCGATGATGCGCCTGCGGAAGAGCGCCGCACATTAGCGGTTCGAACACGAGGGCTTCGAACCCCTGTTGAAGAGCAAGATAATTATTCTATACTCGATCCTAATGCGATACTAAAAGTTAGACAAGAAGCGTGGCCAGACCCTCGTAATGTAGAAGAAATGCACGATGCCTTGGTTTGCAGTGGGTTTATAACCGATGCTGAACTAGACTATTTCCCGGATAATTCTCGAGATCTGCTCAATCAATTAATCAAGCAGAGTAGGGTAACTACCGTACATTCCAAAGATCAATTCCTTTGGTGCTCAGCAGAACGATTATCCCAGTTGCGCGCTGTGTTACCAGATTCTGAGATTAAACCCGAAATAAAGGTCGTGAATTGGCACGGTGATGAAGAATGCTCCGCTGAAAATGCGCTCGTTGAGCTACTGCGAAGTCGTCTCGAAGTTTTAGGCCCCGTTTGTTCCGCTAAAATAAGTGCTTCACTTGGCATAGAGGAATCAACTATAAACACTGCCATGTTAAGCTTAGCGAATCAGGGATTTGCCATCGAAGGCCAATTCGACGCAGACGAACCTCAATCACAGTGGTGTGATCGACGGCTATTAGCAAGAATTCATCGTTATACTTTAAAACGTTTACGGGCGGAAGTTGAGCCGGTATCTATTAATATATTCATGCGTTTTCTATTTCAATGGCAACATTTAACATCCACCGATAAAGTCGAAGGAGTTGATGGTGTTGGAGAAGTAATTAGTCAGCTTGAAGGGTTCGGAGCACCACTGAAGTTCTGGGAAACGACTATATTGCCAGCCCGTGTTCATGGGTACATACCATCACATTTAGATCAAATTAGTTTGTCTGGAAAAGTACAATGGCAGCGAAATAGAAATCGTCCATTGAAACAGTCCGGCAAAAGCACTGGTACAAACGTTGGCATTGTGCCCATTGCATTTTATTTGCGAGATACATCCAAGTTCTGGAAATCGAGTGAAGACAAAACAGAAGCACTCAAGTTATCTCAATCTGCTCGGAAAGTTTTGGAAATACTGTATTCTCGCGGAGCAAGTTTTTATTCAGACATACAAACCGACAGCAGAATGCTGGCCGCGCAGCTAGAAAATGCGTTATCTGAGCTAGTAGCAACCGGACTCATTACCTGCGATAGTTTTAACGGCTTTCGTGCACTATTAGTACCGCAATCAAAACGCCCATCACCAGGCCGAGTGTTACAACGCAGAAGCAGACGCCTATCATCGAGAAGTATAGAACAGGGCGGACGATGGAGTGCAACGGGCACTGAAGTAAATTCAGACGATAACGTGCTCTTCAACACCGAGTGCTTGGAATATTTATGTGATGTATTGTTACATCGCTACGGCATAGTTTGCCGAGCTGTAATTGACCATGAAAAAGGGCTGCCTCCTTGGCGGTTATTGCTTCCGGTACTTCGCAGGTTGGAAGCTCGGGGAGAAGTACGCGGGGGGCGCTTTATCGCCGTGCTGTCAGGGGAACAGTTTGCCCTGCCAGAAGCTGTTGAAGCATTACGTAAGCATCGAAATAACTTACCAACGGATAATTGGGTTAAAATACACGCAAGTGATCCAATGAACTTTACTGGGGAAATTCTACCGGGTAGTCGGGTTAGCGGCGACCGTTGGTTATTATTCAAAAATGGAACACTAGTCGCGTCCGGCAGTTCGGACGGTATTGAAATGATAGGGCAGCAGGATGAACAGACCCAATGGAAAATTCGGGAAAAACTTCTGCTTACTATTCGGCCACCGCATCGTTCTGTTCATCGGCCGTCGTTGTTAAATTAATTGAAGTATTTATCTCCTCGGTTCTTGTCTCATTCTAGATGTAATTTTCGTTTATACTCGTGTGTAATCTTTCAACGATGACATCTATACACAGTTAACATGTCGCATCACTATCTTCTGATTAAAATATTCAGCTATATCACTAGCATTAGTTTCTATTCGCCTTGGTGATAATTTGAATATTCTTGGCATTAATGCCTTCCACGGTGATGCATCTGCATGTTTAATGCGAAAAGGTGAAGTGGTTTGTGCGGCTGAGGAAGAGCGCTTTGTTCGAGTAAAACACTGGGCTGATTTTCCTGAAAAAGCAATACTGTAGTGCCTTGAAGATCAAAACCTCGGGTTTGCCGATATTGATTTTGTAGCCATCAATTCAGATCCCAAGGTGTCGAAGGCTGATCGCATTCGCTATTTACTAAAAACTCCGAGTGCGTGGAAGCTAGCTCTGAGTAAACTAAGAGTTCAAAAGCAACGTGCGTCTATACTTGAAATACTGTCACGTTTGCCTGGTGGGGATCAACTAAGAGCAGAGTTTTACCCGGTTGAACATCATATCGCTCATCTCGCTTCTGCTTATCATTTTTCAGATTTTCAAGACTCCGTAGTTTTATCGGTCGATGGATTCGGGGATTTTTCCAGCGCGGCTTGGGGCGAGGCTCTTAACGGTGAAATCCACATTCAAAGGAAAGTTCCTTTCCCTCATTCGCTTGGCCTTTTCTATGAAACGGTTACACAGTTCATTGGCTTTCCGCACTACGGTGACGAATACAAAGTAATGGGATTGGCCTCGTATGGTAAACCCATATATCTTAATGAAATGCGGGAAATTGCCTATACAGAAAACGATGGTGGCTACAAACTAAATATGCGTTATTTTCTGCATCAAACAGGGAAAGCGAAATATGGGATTGACAAAGGAATACCTCGATCAGAAAACTTTTTTAGTGAGGAGTGGACTAAACTTTTAGGAAAGCATCGGGCACCTGGTGAGGAGTTAACCCAACGTCACAAAGACATTGCAGCCTCGGCTCAGGCGATATACGAAGAGAACCTTTTCCATTTGCTCAACAAAATTGCTGCCAACACATCAATACGAAATTTATCGTTCGCGGGTGGATGTGCAATGAACTCGGTAGCCAACGGTAAAATTGCAGAAAACACGCCATTTAAGAGTATATATATTCCCCCAGCCGCAGGAGATGCGGGTGGAAGTGTCGGGGCGGCAGCATTTACTCATTGGCAAAAGACAAAATTACGATGCAAACCAATGAATAACGCATCTCTTGGATATCAAGCAACTGATATTGAGATAAAGGAATTGCTCAATCAGTATAGTGACAAACTTGAAACACAAGGTATAACTATAAAAATCTATGAAAATGAACACCAACTGTGTAATGCTGTATCTGATGAAATTATTAGGGGCTCAGTAGTAGGCTGGTATCAAGGTCGAATGGAATGGGGGCCCAGAGCATTGGGCGCGCGTTCAATATTATGCGACCCGCGTAGAGCCGATGCAAAAGATCTACTTAACGGTAAAATAAAACGTCGTGAATCATTTCGTCCTTTTGCTCCCTCAATTTGCAGAGAAAACGTACATGAGTGGTTTGAAGCCGATACTGATGTACCATTCATGATGCAAGTGTTACCGATTCGAGAAGAAAAACGTACTGAAGTACCTGCAATTACACACGTAGATGGAAGTGGCAGATTACAAACAGTTACTGCTCAACATAACTCAATTTATTACAAACTAATCCGTGCCTTTGGCGATAAAACCGGTGTTCCAATTTTGTTAAACACATCTTTCAATGAAAATGAGCCAATAGTTTGTAAACCCCAAGAAGCCATTGAGTGTTTTCTTAGAACCAATATGGACGTTCTAGTACTCAATAATATTGTAGTGCAAAGAAACACTTAATTATTCCTCTGGTGAATCAATAGCTCTAGTCGATAATTAAGGTATAAAAATTGAAAGTTACAATTGTTTCGCGAAAAGCTCACTTTGGGCAATTTAGCGTAGAGAATATTATAGAAAGATTACTGCTTAGTTGTGAGTTGCTCGGTATTAATGTGGAAAGGCGAACCGTACCCTTTCGAAGTAAAGGTTTTGTTCGGCGACTTCTCATTGCTCTCTTTGCAAGATTCTATAGTGGTGATGTCAAACATGTTTTTGGCGATATAACTTTTGTTGCGAGTATTTTTGATCGACATAGAACGATTGTTACTATTTTAGATTGCTATCTATTAACAACGTTAACTGGGTTGAAACTATCTATTTATAAGTATTTTTGGATGCAATTACCATTAAGAAATGCGACGGCAATTACCGTTATTTCTAACGAAACCAAAGAAGAATTGATATCGAGAGTTTCAATTGACCCAAAGCGAATAACAGTTGTACCAGTATCAGTATCACCGAAATTCGTTTTCCACGCACGAAAATTTAACAAAACTAAGCCAAACTTATTGCAAATTGGAACGAAAGAAAATAAAAATATAGAAAATTTGATTTGCGCCATTTCAGGGCTGACATGTAAATTAACTATAATCGGACGGCTTACATCCTCGCAAAAAGATCTTTTAAATGAGCATCACATTGAGTACGAAAATAAAGTGCAATTATCGGATGACGATTTAATCCGTGAATATGTTAATGCAGATATACTGACGTTCGTCTCCACATACGAGGGATTCGGCATGCCAATCGTTGAAGCTCAAAAAGTAGTGCGTGTGGTAGTTACATCTAATGTAAGTTCAATGCCCGAGGTTGCGGGAGACGCCGCTTGTTTAGTTGACCCTGCGAATATTAGCTCCATTACCGAAGGAGTTCGGAGAGTAATTGACAATGATATTTATCGTGAGTCATTAATCTCGAAAGGATTTACTAATTCAGATCGATATAATGAATCTGTAATTGCCCAGCAATATTTAGATATTTATAAAGATGTATTTGAGCAGTCTACCTGTTAATTTATTCCTATCAAATTTAATAGATAACAATCTATATAACTAATATCCGATTTTGCGAACAGAGCACGACATGAACCATAAGGTAAAAACAGCACTCATTTTTGGAATAACGGGGCAAGATGGAAGCTACTTAGCAAGATTCCTTCTAGGCAAACAATATCGGGTCGTCGGGGTTTCTCGCGGGAGCGACCCCACATCAAGCCCAAACTTATGTAGTTTAGGAATTAATCGGGATGTGGAATTAATCACTGCTGATTTAGTAGACTTTCATAGCGTTCTGCAAGTTATAGACAAAATTAAACCGGATGAGATCTACAATCTCGCGGGACAGAGTTCTGTAAGTTTGTCGTTTCGGCAGCCCATCGAAACGATGAAAAGCTTTGTAATGGGGATGCTAAATATTTTGGAAGCGGTTAGAACAGTTGACTCTACAATAAAGGTGGGCGGATTCAAGTCGTAAGTGCAACTCATGTAAATAGTTAGTGGATAAGCTGAGATGATGAAGGCTTTTCCTCCGACCAAAGATGAGAAGCAACATGAATCACTATACCCAGCTTACCCAAGATCAA
>CAJQKF010000129.1 GCA_905478855.1 uncultured Gammaproteobacteria bacterium | reverse complement strand
CCCAACTCGCCCGACTCGCTATCGTTGAAGGTGGTGCCGTCCTGCCAATCCTGCCAGCCGGCGGTGTCACTGCCCCAACCCGTGGCAGTGTAACCGCCTGAAGTAAATGTAGCGTCATAGTCCACGGTCGAAGCGGCGGCCGTCAGTGTCACGGCATTAACTAGACTGCAGGACCCGCCACAGCTCTCGCCATTATCCACCGTTGCGGACGGATCGGAGGTTTGTCCGCTTAATGCATAGCCGCTACCTGCGCCTACCACTTGCACCGTGTAGTCTCCGGCAACCAAGCCGGCAAATTGATACTGACCGGTGGCATCGGTGGTGCTCACGGCGATCGGCGTACCGCTCGTGCTGCTGCCCGAGAACAGCAAGGCAATGCCGGTGTCGCTGCTGTCGTACGTGCCGCTGGAGTTATTATCTAGGAACACCTGGTTGCCGATGGAAAGGCCCGCCGGCGCACTGCCGCTCAGGCGGTAGGCAAAGTTCTGATCGAGATTAATTTCCCCGGCCGCCAGGGTCACGATTGTCGCGTTGTCGATGGTTCCATCGGGATCCGAACCGGGATTGGTGCCATTCACATAGCCGCTAGGTGACTGACCATCACCTGAACCGTCCGGATTAACCACCACCTGATAACTGCCGGCGGGCAGGTCGGTAATCAGATAGTTGCCCCGCGCGTCTGTAGTTGTCGACTGTACACCCGCAGTCGAAGGATCCAGATCAATCTGATCGCCCGCGTTGTACACTACACCGTTAACAGTTACCGTTTCGGTGGCGTAGATGGCAACCGACACATTAGCAATACCCACTTCGCCGGCGTCCTGCTGCCCGTTGTCGTTGGCATCCACGTAGATTACGTCTCCTATTGCGCCGGTCAACAAGGGGCCATACCCAAAATCGGCGCTCAAATGCTCTTCGTTGGAACTCAACTCGATAACACCTGAATTATTGTTCGCCGCGGTCACGCCGCCGTCTTCATCATAGGTAGGATCCAGATTGGCGATCGACGGCGAACTTGCGGTGTTAACCCGCACCTGATAATTACCGGGAACCAGATCACTAAAAACATACTCGCCATTCGGTCCAGTTAGGGTGGTCAACGCTTGAATGCC
Source organism: uncultured Gammaproteobacteria bacterium (assembly GCA_905478855.1). Taxonomy (GTDB): domain Bacteria; phylum Pseudomonadota; class Gammaproteobacteria; order Arenicellales; family CAJQKF01; genus CAJQKF01. Next base: position 6,454 of record CAJQKF010000129.1, on the reverse strand, counting down.
GGGTGTGCTGAAATCGGTATCGATCTGCTCGCCGCTGCCGGTCAACAGCTCTACCTCGACACCGGCAACACCGTCCTCATTGGCATCCTGCTTGCCGTCTCCGTCCAGGTCAAGCCAGACCCGATTACCGATGGAACCCGGCACTAATTCGTTTGTTGCGAAAACCCGCACTGGGGGCGACTCATTGCTGTCGGCCCGAGCCGAATTGGTAATATCACTGATGAAAATATCCAGCGGGTCTTTCACCCTGGCCCGGTAACTAACCGTAATGGATTCAGTAGGAGCCAACACAATACCGTCACCGTTGGTGATCAGGCAGCAAGGCTGTCCCTGCAAGAGATCCCTGACCCCGTTACCCGTTATGTTGTCCATGGGAACATTGTTTGACGAATCCGAGAAGCTACCGGTTACCTTAATATTGTTAATTGCTACAAACTCATCGCCTCCCACATAATCTTCTAATTTCACGTTCAGGAATGCACTTGACTGGTAAGAATCTGCTATCGACACAGTCGGCGAGACCAAAAAGTTTGGAAGGCCCCCCGTCTCGGACCACAAGGTGGTGCAGGTATCCCGGGTTGAAGACGTGCAGATTTCGACTGTCACTATATCCGTAGACTCAGTGCTGCCAAACTCCTCCGCCTCAAAACTCAGTGACAATGTGCCGGCCACCAAAGTTGTTGTGCTGGACAGGTCCAACTGCCGGTACATGTATGTACCATTACCCGCCAACTCAGCATTGCCGTCAACATTGGTAGTTACATTTCCAGAAGTTATCCAGTCACCGATCCAGCCTATATCGATACCGCCGGGGTCCGGCCCCACTAAGTCACCCAAGCTATCGGTTATCGATTGACTGAAAGATCTTGTGGTTGTCGGCACGGATGAAATGGCAGTGCTTTCCGAAACATAACTCAAACCCGTCGGCAACTCATCACTTAACGTAACGGCGGATTGTGCAGAGCTCCCAAGGTTCTGAATAGTAACCGTATAGTCGACGATTTGACCTGGAATCAGTGGCCCGATTGCGCTGGCGGTTTTAGTAACCTGAAGATCACCTACGGCAGTATAGGCACGATCAGTAGGACGAAAGTTTTCATTATTTGCACCCGTACCTACCGCGACTGCCACATTCGTATAGACACCACCAGCGTAGGGCGTAACAGTAGACTGAACTTTGAATTCGACCGTAACGGTATTGCTTACCGCTAATGGAAAGCTGGTCCCACCAACGATGGCACTCATATCCCAGTACAACGCAGTTGCTGACCCGCAAACAGCGTCGCTTGCTAGGGTGTTTACCGCTGGGTCTGTACTGACGGGCGTGTCGGTGATTTCTGTGCCATCAGGCAGAATCACCCGGGTCGTACCCGCTATATATAAAAGCCCGCTCGGCAGTTCATCACATAGATCCACATCAGTCAGACCGCTATCGTAAGCTGTCACCTCCAATGTATAAGTAATCGGATCGGTGCCGGGGCTGTTTGAAGGCAATTGTGCCGGACTCACAGTCTTCTCAATACCCAGAACCGCGTCAACGCTATTGGGAAAGTTTATAGGCAGCACAGCGTAGCCGAAATCAAGATCGCTAGGTCCGCTTACATAGGCTGCTTCATTGTTAGTACCCTGCTCATTGTCTTGTCCCCAGGCCATCGCGAATTTAGTATCGCTGTAAACATATGCCCCACTGCCGTTGTAGTTGTAGTCGGGCAACAGTGACGGTGGTGGGAAAAGCATATAGGTATCCAGCCTGTCTAGCGATATGGTCTGATCTATCGTCCCATCATTATCCCAATCCACGTTGATGAGCGTATCATCTGCCGTAGCAACTATATGCAGAGGATTGGCAGGTGCCAGCGGAATAAAGTACGAATTCACCAGATTTTTGTAATCAATTGCTTGATAACCCCAATCCACAACTGCGCCATCTATATTATCCGGCAGATCAACCTCGTCGTCACCGGCAACCAGTGCCCAAATTTTGTCATTGGGGTTATCAGTTGTTACGAAAGCGCCATAATTACCCGTATCGGTTGTCCCATCGGGCAAGGACGGCATGACGAATCGATACACGTCTCCCTCAGAGAGGGATACCCTCTCGAAAACGGACTCATCCGTACCCTGTCCTTTCTCAACAATGAGGTTGGTGTCCTGAAAGGCGTAGACATAAACGGCTGAATATATTGTTCGCCCGTTGAAGTCATTATCCCCAATTTCACTTGGCTGAGTCGGTGTGGGAATGTAGTACTGATTCCCCAGCAAAGTCTCTGGTGTCAACGTGTAGAACCGGGCGCTATATGGAATACTATTTTCGTTACCGCTGCTGGTCAAAATCACCGCCTGCAGTGGTGACAATGTCAACGACCCGTCGCAACTCTGGGTGCCCACCGGGTCAAGGAATGCCGTGACGCGATCGCCAGTGTTAATGTCCGCGAGAGAATAATCTTCCCCCTTGTCTAGGGTGGTTACGTAAGCTCCGTTCAGACAGATGGCGGTGCTATCGGCATACGGTTGAATAAACAGGTAGACATATTGGAACGGCAAACGATCATTAGGCGCGTTAGCCGGATTCAAATCAACACCCACAGGAACAGTGTAGGCACTATCCCAACTATTGGCAGGGTAGATTTCCCAGGCACCTGCTAGATAAGCTCCCAGATTCTGCATAAATACCGTTCTAACCATAGAAACAGGCGCGCCGGTAATGTAAAGTCGGTCGCCGCCAACCACCGCTTCGCCTACAGCACCACTGCCATAATCACATCCCACCGTTGAAATGGCGCCATTCGGATCGTTACACAGCGTAAGAATATCACCTATACCCAGTGCAGCCCCCTGTTCGTTTCCGGCCGTGCTCGTGGCATCGACGTCCCACTTGGCATCTGCGGTAGCGGCTGGATTTTCTGGATCAAAGTTGTAGCAGGGCGGAACCAAACATATGCCGCCGTTGGTGGCATTTGTGTCTGCTCGGTCGAGATAGACCTGAAGCCCTTCCGCGCTCGAGGCTATGCTTAAAATAGATAGCAACGGTCCGGAAGTATCAGTCGCACTTTGCTCAGAAACAGCTTCCAGTGCCGTATCAACATCAACATCATCCCCTATAACGAAGTATTCTGAATAACCCGACGGGGTTTGGCCATAAGACACATCGGGTGCAGAAACTGCCAGACAACCCACGATCAAGATCGAAGTTACGATTTTGACAAAACTTCGTATTATTGACACCTTGACAGGCAGCAAGACGCTTTCTGAGGTAAGCAGCAGCATTATTATAGGAACCTATGTTTTAAGAAATAGCAAAAACTGACTAGCAGAAACTAAATCCCTTATAGGCTCACCGAACCACACCTCCCAGACTTACAACTATATACGGACAACCTCTGTCCCGAGCGGAAGTTAACCACAAAACCTACCGCTTCATATATATTACTTTACGCGTACTACTGTAATAATTACCATCACTGTAAATCAACTTAAAACAGATTTCTTACAGACTAACGAACGACGAAACGCGCGAATGTAGCATAACCCCGCACTGGGGCACTCGTTTTAAATTACTGGCGGGTCGAAGCCCTACCTTCAGCCCACCCGAATAACTATCGGAATATCTGCGATATTGCATAATTTCCTGCGATCGATGATGAAAAGCATGGTGATTCACTAGCCCAAGAACATCTAAAACATGCATGAAATAGCGCTATTTTTCATTAAGTTACGTAATTTTTAGCGAACTACTCCATAGCCTGCTTTCCGCAGTTGCTTTATCATTTCGCAGGCACCCAAGCTCATGATAGCTCGGCTTAAAAACTGTGTTCATAAACAGGTGACAAATTTACTCCTGTATAAGCTATTTAGTGCTTTGAGATCACTACAGACCTGTTTCATAACACTTTTCTTAAAACACACCACCAAAAAAAGCCGCTTGGTGTGCCAAAATTTTATTATCATATATAAAAAAAGCCAGTGCGTTATACACCGGCTTTTACGTTCAAAAGCGAATAGTCTACGTAACGATTTTCTTTACGCTTTCGACAATTGGCATAAAAATTCCCCTATTTTTATTATGGTTTTACGGTATTAAAACCCAAAACTTCCCAGGCCTGCATACCATCGCGGTACCACTTTATTTTCTCTGCAGGATAACCATATTTAAGCAGCGATTTAATACTAGCTGGGGATTGGCCGCACCACATTCCATTACAAAATAACACCAATGTTTTCGCATCTGAATAATCGAAGACTTCTGATACGGTTCCATTAACAATCGCTTCATCAATTTCAATTTCGTCAACATCTCCAGCAAGTTTTACACCGAAGGTATCGATCATAACGGTCATAATCGATTGTGTTGTCGCGCCTTTAGCAGGGGCGAGTAATGTCCACGGCACATTAACAGCACCAGGAATCGTACCTTTTGCAACCCAGTCTGGTGTACGGGAGTCCGCAACGAAAATACTACTATCTCCGGCTTCCATTTTTTGTATATAACTAATCAACTCCAGCTCACCAAGGGTCTCTACACCCGGCGCTATGATCATCGGCTGAACACAAAACGGAGGACACGGTCGAGAAGTTTTCGCAAAGGCCTGTATAACCGTATTTGCATTATCCTGATTACGCATTATTTGCACAATACTTCCCTTGTGAGTGACATCAATTGACATTAAATCAGGGGAAATGCCCACTGGCTTTCCATCAGCAGAAAATGCACTAGTAACCATGCCGGTTAAAACAATGGCCCCAAATAATTGTTTAACTAATTTCATAAAAACCCTCCGGTTGTGATTCTAAAATTCGGCATTTAGTAGATATCTACAAATGCCGTGGTAAACCTATCTGTAATAAATTAAAACTGCGACTAACAATCTGGTTCTTCTTCCTCTTCCATAACTTCCGCCGGCTTTTCTTCACCTTCTGAGTTGGTAGTTGGCTCACTTTGAAAAACATGAGTTGCCCTATCGATATTCGATGTAGAGGAAAAAGCTCCCGCATTAGCAGCGTAGGAAAAACAACCCACCCAAACCATGAAGAACAATGATCGTGTTTGAATCAATAGCTTCTGTAGTGCTGGTATTAGATATATTTCGTTTTTCATTTCATGTGACTCAAAGACGCGAAATGCCCGCATTCACCATTTCTTTGTAAATGCCTGATTTCTGTATTTAACGGTTTTTCGTTAAATTTCGGAATATCAATTACATGCCCCGACCCCAACAGGGAACTGCAAAGTGCCAGCACTGTTTTCATATTTTCATTACTACAGCTAGAATAAAAGATAACTTTGGATTCACGTCTGGTTTTCACCAAGCCACTATCCCTAAGGTTACGTAATTCTTGGGACAAACCAGGCTGCTTGATAGATAATTCTGCTTCTACCTCGCTTACTGAATATTCGCCCTGAGATAACATCAGTAAAATTCGAAGCCGATTAGGATTAGAAACCAATCTAAAAGTTGCACACAAGGCAACTAAGCTATCGTTGCTTATCGAATTCATGTTGTTCGCGTACATCATCCAAATAGCTAGTTGAGGGTTTTTCGATCGGTGTAATACCACTCGATATTTTCAGGTCTGGACTTAACCCGATTGGCTTCATCAATTGTAGTCGGGGCAATCGGCACCATTTTTTCACCCGGCTGCCATCCTTCAGGGGCTGCCATCTGCTGCTCATCTGCTATTTGCAGGGCGGTGAGAGTTCGAAGTATTTCAGCTACAGAACGACCAACTTGCATAGGATAGTGTATTTTAGCTCGGAGCAACCCTTGTGGATCAATAAAAAACACGGCTCGAACTGTTGAAGTAGACGTTGATGATGCATCCAGCATGCCATATGCAGTTGCTATAGTCATCGAAATATCTTCAATAATGGGAAACGTAATTTCCACACCAAATTTTTCCTTAATATTCGTTACCCACGCAACGTGGGAATAAATACTATCTACCGATAAACCAAGTAATTTGCAGTCCCTACGATTAAATTCGTTTATTGATCTTTGTAAACCGATAAATTCTGAAGTGCAAACAGGCGTGAAATCCGCTGGGTGAGAGAACATTATCAACCATTTTCCACGATAATCCTCCGATGAAAGCGGCCCCATTGTGCTGCGTGCAACAAACTCTGGTACCGGTCGATCCAGCATTAAATTTGCTTGCAAAACAACATTTTGATGGTCCATAACCATACCGACGTTTAAGATCTTATTAACGAGTTACAAAACTATAATATATATAAGTTAAATAACAAGTGTTATATCAAACTCACATCAAAACAATTTTTTTAGCCAAACACCTGCATTAATCCATATTTCCATACATAAACTATTTTCTTACACTCCCGGGTTCAAGTCTTAAGTGCAACCGTCAAGGTTTCTTTTGAACTATAGAACGCCTCATGAGGCGTTCTATAGTTCAGCGTCTTTCTGGGTCGATGGTTCAATCGGTCCATGGTCGATTG
>CAJQKF010000128.1 GCA_905478855.1 uncultured Gammaproteobacteria bacterium | reverse complement strand
CAAGCGGATTGCCGTTGCCAACGGCTTCAAGTAACTTAATTAGTTGAATGCGGCCGCTGTCTTCTTCGTAGGCGCGGTCCCGTTTAACTATTTCCAATAGTTGGATCATGGCGCCTTCCAGATCCCCTTTTGCATATAACACAGCGCTAAGTTGATCCCTAGCGGCAGAATCTGCCGGGTCCAGCTCTATGCGCTCGATAAGTTCAGACTCTTCTGGTAAATCCCCTAGCCGGTCGGATAACTCCATTTGAGCAATAAGTGCTTTTATATCGGCATCATTTCGCATCTCCTCGTTCAGACTATCGAGTAACTCTTTTGTTCCTTCAATATCTTCGTTGTCGAGTTTGTAACGAGCTATGCGTACAACAATTTTCGGATTGTCGGGTACTTGTTCTCTGGCTTGATTCAAAGCTGCCATGGCATTTTCGGTATCACCACTTTCTATCAATGCATCGATCTGTTCGAGAAAAGCTTCAATTTCATCTTTCAAATGTTTATCAAGAAATTCACGAACTGATTGCTCGGGTAGTGCTCCAGTAAATTCATCGATAGGTTGTCCATCTTTAAATAATTTTACCGTTGGCAAACTTCGCACACCAAAATGCGCCGCTAACGCCTGTTGCTCATCACTATTTACTTTTACCAGGTGAAAAGCTCCGGCATATTGATCGGCTAGTTTGGCCAGCACCGGCATCAAGTTCTTACACGGTGCGCACCAATCAGCCCAGAAATCGACCAGTACCGGAACAGTACGGGATTTTTCGATCACCAGGTCCATGAAATTTTCCTGGGTACCAATAGAAATATGTGGGGAGTCGGACATTGATGCGCGCTCTTAGTTTACGTTTATGGAGTTCTTTAAATGAAGACGCTAACTTGAATAATCAAGTAGCGTAGAGTTCACTTGGTACCGAGGGTCGGACTCGAACCGACACGGTGTTGCCACCACCAGATTTTGAGTCTGGCGCGTCTACCAGTTTCGCCACCCCGGCACAGTGAAGAAGGCGGCTAACTCTACTGTCTTCGAACTAAAACGTCAACGCGTTCTGGTGGTGTTTTTTGCAACTTTCGAGTAATCTCGCGCCGCCATGCATATAGAAGAATTCAATTATTCACTTCCCGATCATTTGATCGCGCAAAGACCGCCTGAAAAACGTGGTGATAGTCGATTGATGGTGGTGAAAAAGAACGGTGATTTATTTCACAATCATTTCGGCTCCTTACTTGAGAATCTTCGTTCCGGGGATTTATTAGTATTTAATGATACTAAAGTGATACCGGCGCGCTGTTATGGTGTTAAGCCTAGTGGAGGGAAAATAGAAATATTTCTGGAACGTATTCTCGATGAAAATTGCGCGTTGGTTCAGTTGCGCACATCAAAGAAAATCAAGGATGGTTTGATTTTCCTTTTGGGGGAGTACCGGGGTGAAGTCCTAGAAAACCGTAACGGTATGTTCTGTGTTCAATTTAATGATGATGTGTTGAAGATTTTTGATCAGGAAGGTCATGTGCCCCTGCCACCGTATATTCAACGGCAGGATGATGAGCATGATGTGCATCGCTATCAGACCTTACTCGCGAAAAACCCTGGAGCGGTTGCCGCACCAACGGCGTCTTTGCATTTTACACAATCAATGTTAGATGCATTTCAAATGCAGAATATCGACACTGCAACTATCACATTACATGTGGGTGCGGGCACATATCAACCGGTGCGTGTGGATAACATTGCCGAGCATACAATGCATGCGGAACGTATGATTATTAATCCGGATACCGCCAATAAAATTGTTGAGACCCGACAAAAAGGTGGCCGTGTTGTTGCCGTCGGCACAACGGTGGTTCGCGCATTGGAATCTGCTGGTTCGTCAACTGGCATAGTTACGCCTGGTGCCTATGATACGGAGATTTTTATTTACCCCGGTTATCATTTCAATGTGGTTGATTTAATAATTACGAACTTCCATCTACCAAAATCCACATTACTAATGATGGTAAGCGCGTTTGCTGGAAAGGATAGGGTTCGTTTAGCATATCAACAGGCGATAGAATCCGAATATCGATTTTTTAGTTACGGCGATGCAATGTTGCTGGAGAAAGCAGAATGACGAGTGTTGATTATAAACTTCTAAATACCGACGGAACGGCGCGACGCGGTCAGCTGCAATTCGCTCGAGGTACGGTTGAAACACCCGCGTTTATGCCAGTGGGAACCGCAGGAACGGTTAAATCCGTTACACCTGAAGAGGTGCGGGCGTCTGGAGCCGAAATTTTACTGGGTAATACCTTCCATCTGCTATTAAAACCTGGCATGGAAGTCATTGCGGCGCACGGTGGATTGCATAAGTTCATGAACTGGAGTGGTCCAATATTAACGGACTCAGGTGGTTTTCAGGTGTTCAGCCTAGCCAAACTTCGCAAAATTACCGAGCAGGGGGTTACGTTTCGATCGCCTATTGATGGCTCGAAGATTTTTCTTGGGCCGGAAGAAGCATTGGATGTTCAGCATACTTTAGGCTCTGATGTAGTCATGGTGCTCGACGAATGCACTGGATATCCTGCAACGTTTGAGCATGCGCAGCAATCTATGCAGCGCAGTATGCGCTGGGCAGAGCGGTGCAAGAGGGCTCATAAAGGTAAACATGGCGCTTTGTTTGGCATTGTTCAGGGTGGGATGCACCTCCAATTGCGAGAGCAGTCCTTGCAAGATCTCATCAATATAGGTTTTGACGGGTATGCAATGGGCGGTCTTTCTGTCGGCGAGCCAAAGGATGAGATGCTAAAGGTACTTTCTTATATGGGGCCAAAGTTACCGGCTAATGCACCCCATTATTTAATGGGAGTGGGTTTGCCGCAAGATCTAGTGGAGGGTAGTCGGTTTGGAATTGACATGTTTGACTGTGTTTTACCTACACGCAATGCGCGCAATGGCTGGTTGTATACACCGAACGGTATTGTGAAAATCCGCAATGCAACCCATCGCACAGATACGGATCCGGTAGACAAATCATGTGAGTGCTACACCTGCAAAAACTATTCCAGAGGTTATTTGTGTCATCTTTATCGCAGTCACGAGATGCTCGGTGCTCGATTGTGCACGATTCACAACCTGCATTATTTCCAAAAATTGATGCAACAAATCCGTCAATCCATAGAAGATTGCCGATTTATGACATTTCGTAAGGAATTTTATGATGGTATCGGTGTTGAGCCCCCTGATGTGGCATAATAGCGCGCCTTTGGTTTACGCTGCAAAACAGCTTTATCAATCTAACTTTACATTTCAACTTTTCAGATAGGATTATCACGCGATGAGTTTTTTTATTAGCGATGCGTACGCACAAGCCGGTGCCGGTCAGGGTGGCGGATTACTCAGTTTGCTTCCTTTGGTGGTCATTTTTGTAATTTTTTACTTTTTGCTAATTCGACCGCAGCAAAAACGTGCAAAACAGCATAAAGAAATGGTACAAGCCATTAAGAAAGGTGACGACGTAGTTACCAATGGCGGACTGCTAGGCAAAATTGTCGACACTGATGATAATTTTGTAACGGTTGATATAGCCAAAGGTGTCGAAGTTAAGGTTCAGCGTCATGCAATTGCGCAAATGATGCCTAAAGGAACGTCCAAAACGGACTGAAAAAGAGTCAATTTATGCAAAACCATTATCCCTGGTGGAAGTACCTGGTAATCATTGCGATATTAATTCCGGGCGCTTTCTACGCCCTGCCAAATATATTTGGTGATGATCCGGGTATTCAAATTCGCGGCACACGCAATAGCAATGTGGATACCGAGCTTATGCAACGGGTTACCGAAACCTTGCAGGCGGCTTCAATACCCCAAAAATCTGCTGCATTGGATCTTAATAGCCTAAAAGTTCGTTTCGAAAACACGGACGATCAATTACAGGCTCGTGATTTATTGCGCGCGGAACTGCAGGGTGAGTATATTACTGCTGTAACGTTGTTACCGGCTACGCCTTCATGGATGGCATCATTAAACGCACGACCTATGTATCTTGGGTTGGATTTGCGTGGTGGTGTTCATTTTCTGATGGAGGTGGACATGGAACAGGCCATTGCTTTGGCTGAGGAACGCTACGTTGCTGATTTCAAGGCATCCCTAAGGGAAGAGAAGCTTCGTTACCGTAGTGTTCGAAATCAGGCGGATATTGGTATTATCGTTCAGTTGAGAGATGCTAAGAATCGTGATCAGGCGGAAGACCTTCTGGAACGGCAATTTCCGGATTTGGTCATCAATCCTTATGACGATGACGCATCGCTTCTGGTTGAGCTTGGTAATACGACTATCAGTGAAATTCAAAGATTCGCTGTCGAACAGAATATGACGGCATTGCGAAATCGAATTGATGAAATTGGCGTGGCGGAACCTGTGGTTCAACAACAGGGCAACAGTCGTATCGTTGTGCAGCTTCCCGGCGTGCAAGATACCGCTCGAGCAAAAGCAATTCTCGGTCGAACAGCGACGCTCCAGGTATTGATGGTTGATGAGGAACATTCTGTTGACAGCGTTGTAGGCGGTGTCGCACCAGCAGGCTCTAAGTTGTACAAGATGCGTGATGGCAGACCGATTCTGCTTAAAAAAGGCGTGATTTATTCGGGTGATAACATTGTTGATGCGGCCGCAAGTATCGACACTCAAACCGGTAGTCCCGTTGTAAGTCTAACCTTAGATGCCGTAGCGGGTCGAAAAAACCAGCGGATAACCGGTCAGAATATCGGTAAACGCATGGCGGTTGTTTACAGTGAGCAGGTAAGCAACCCGCGTTTAGATGCAAGTGGCAGCCAAACGTTTGATGCCGATGGCAAAATGCTTCGGGATAAGAGAAATATTGAAGAAGTTATTACCGCGCCGGTTATTCGTGATCAATTGGGTAATCGATTTCAGATTGAGGGTCTTGACGGCGTTGATGAAGCTCGAGATTTGGCATTGTTACTTCGTGCTGGAGCGCTGGCTGCACCCATCGAGATCGTTGAAGAACGCACCGTTGGGCCAAGCCTGGGGCAAGCAAACATTGACCAGGGCTTTCTTTCTGTAGTGATCGGTTTTTCACTAGTTCTGCTTTTTATGCTAATTTACTACCGAACTTTTGGCATTTTCGCTAATGTTGCACTGGCGTTTAATCTAATTCTACTGGTCGCTGTGTTGTCGCTGTTTCAGGCTACGCTGACACTTCCGGGTATTGCGGGTATCGTTTTAACCGTGGGAATGGCGGTTGATGCAAATGTCTTGATATTCGAGCGTATTCGAGAAGAATTACGCAACGGTAATTCACCACATGCCAGTATTTATGCCGGCTATGGGCGAGCACTTACTACTATTTTAGATGCAAACATTACAACACTCATAGCAGCTATCGTGCTGTTCAACTTTGGCACAGGTCCGATAAAGGGCTTTGCCGTAACGTTAAGTATTGGCATTCTGACCTCAATGTTTACCTCGATTATGGTAACTCGAGGTTTAGTGAATTTATATTATGGCCGTAAAAAGCTAAAAGAATTGTCAATCTGAGGTGATACGTGGATTTTCTTAAAAAAGATACGACCTTTAATTTCCTCGGTTATCAAAAGCCGGCGCTAATATTATCAACAGTTTTACTGCTTATAGGGATACTTTCAATAATATTCCGGGGATTAAACTTTGGGATCGACTTTACTGGTGGCACACTGGTTGAGTTAAGTTATAAAGAAACAGTGCAAATTCAGGATGTGCGAGAGTCTCTAGAAGACAACAATGTGCAGGACGCGGTTGTTCAGTACTTCGGCACATCTAAAGATATAATGATTCGTTTGCCGGTTTCGGTCGAAGGATCATCTGCAGCTCTTAGCGATAAGCTTACTGAAATTTTGCGTGAGAAAATACCTGAGACAGTTACCGAAGGCACGACCGCAACAAAGGCTCAGCAATGTGTATCGGCGACTCATACCACTCCTCAAGATTGTCATGTTCAGATAAAGCGTGTTGAATTTGTCGGTCCTCAGGTCGGTGACGAACTGACTGAGCAAGGCGGATTGGCAATGGTATATGCTTTAATCGGAATTCTGCTATATGTAGGCTGGAGATTTGAGTGGCGCTTTGCGTTGGGTTCTGTTGTGGCTCTCGTGCACGATGTGTTATTCACTTTAGGCATTTTTTCTATCTTTCAAGTAGAGTTTTCCTTACCGGTGCTGGCCGCGGTTTTAGCGATTATTGGTTACTCGTTAAACGATACGATAGTGGTGTTTGATCGTATTCGAGAAAATTTTCGAAAAATGCGTAAAAGTGATTCGTTTACCATAATGAATACTTCATTGAATCAAACGCTTAGACGTACGGTGTTAACATCCGTGACAACAATGGTTGTAGTAATGACATTGTTAATTGTCGGTGGCGATTTGATTCGTGGATTTTCTTTTGCATTGTGCATCGGCGTTTTGGTTGGTACTTACTCGTCAATTTTCGTCGCGAGTCCGGTGGTACTGCTGTTAGGTATTTCTCGGGAAGATATGCTGCCGCCTGCCAAAGAAGGTGCCAACGCTGATTTAACGCCCTAAACCGGTTTTAGGAATGCACTATGTGGTGTCCTTTCTGCTCTAGTGAAGACACACGTGTAATTGATTCTCGTCTAGGCGACGATGGCGGAACCGTCCGACGTCGTCGCGAATGTCAAGACTGTAATGAAAGATTCACAACCTTTGAGCGTGCTGAAATCAGTATGCCGTGGATCATAAAAAATGATGGACGCCGGGAGGCATTCGACGATCCAAAATTGCGTCGGGGCTTTTTACGCGCTCTCGAAAAACGCCCAATCGCTTCTGACTTGATTGAGCATAGTATTTCGATCATTTTACGTAAGTGTGCCTATAGCGGCGAACGGGAAATCTCGTCAAAGATGCTTGGCGAGTGGGTTATGGATGAATTGCGGGATATTGATCATGTTGCTTATGTTCGTTTTGCCTCTGTGTATAGAAGGTTCCAGGATCTTGACGCATTTAGCGAAGAAGTTGATAAACTTCGTAATATCCAACCGTCTGCTGAAGCAGAGCAATTAAGCTTCCTGCGAGCTGAAAAGAAGAGAAATAAAAAAGCATGAGCGCACATGATTTGCTCATGCGGCGGGCATTGAAGCTCGCGGAGAATAGTTTCTATATTAGTGATCCAAACCCTCGGGTAGGTTGTGTTATCGCACGTGACGGAGCGATTATTGCAGAAGGCTGGACGCAACGTGCCGGGGAGGCACATGCCGAAATTCACGCCTTGCAGAAAATCGACTTCACCTGTGTTGATGCGGATATCTACGTAAGCTTGGAGCCCTGCAGTCATATTGGACGCACAGGACCCTGTGTAGATGCGATAATTTCGGCAAGGCCATCTCGTGTGTTTATTGCTATGCGGGATCCTAATCCGGTGGTGAATGGTGTAGGCATACAAAAACTTCGTTCAGCAGGCATTGAAGTCGTAGAGAATGTTTGTGCGGTCGAATCTGCTTGTTTAAACCCCGGCTTCATTCGCCGAATGAATGGCGGTCGGCCGTATGTACGGGCTAAGATTGCGGCGACTTTGGATGGTAAAACAGCCACACAAAATGGAAAGAGCCAGTGGATTACCGGGCACGATGCTCGGGCCGATGTTCATAAATGGAGGGCCCGAAGTAGTGTCATGTTGACCGGCATCGGCACGCTGCTTGCGGATAATCCCCGATTAAATGCCCGTTTGGATGCAGATGCCTTGCAACCGGATAAAGTGATTGTTGATAGTAAGCTTAGAACACCGCAAACCGCGCGTATTTTTGACGATGATAGTCGAGTAGTAGTAGCAACAACGACTCAAGAAAATAGAAACGGCTCATTATCCGCAGAAGTTATTAACTGTGGTGACGGTCCTAGAGTGAATCTGGATCGTTTAGTCGATTGGTTTACCAAACAAAATTACAATGAAGTTTTTGTGGAAGCCGGTAATATTCTTACCGGAGCTTTTTTAGAAAAAGGGTTGATAGATGAGCTCATTATCTACTTAGCACCGCAAGTTATGGGCGATGTTGGTAGAGGTATGTTCGGCATTGAGGGGATTACTTCGTTAGATCAGGTAAGAAAATTTGAATTTAGCGATATTCGTAGAATAGGCGCAGACGTGCGTCTTATTTGTGTACCAATTGATACTGGAATAGAGAAGTAGAATGTTTACTGGAATTATTGTTTCCACTGGTAAAGTTATCGATGTAGATTTTTTAGAAAGTGATCTGAAACTAACGGTTTCACCCGGATTACTGCCTAAGGAAATACTTGCCGCAGGAGAAAGTATCAGTGTGAACGGCGTATGCCTAACATTGCGGGATGGCAACATCCCGATGAAATTTGACGTTTCCAAAGAAACCCTAAGTAGAACAGAACTCGGTGGATTGTCAAAAGGCGATGTTGTTAATCTGGAACCTGCTCTTACGGCTGCAAAAGCCTTAGGTGGCCACTTGGTCAGCGGGCACGTTGACGGTGTTGCTACGATACATTCAATTGTAGAAGTTGGGCTTTCCTATGTTTTTACGTTCGCAGCACCCTGTAGTTTTGCTCGGTTCATTGCAGAAAAGGGTTCCGTGACTATTGATGGTATAAGTCTTACGGTTAATACGGTTGAAGATCAGAACGACTCGGTTTATTTTTCAGTGAACATTGTTCCACATACATTGGAAAATACGAATCTTGGGTCTCGTTCTGTTGGTCAGTGTGTTCACTTTGAAATTGACCAAATCGCCCGATACGTTGATAGAATTTTAACCGTGCGCCAACAGGAGACGCAGTCATGAGTCAGTCAAATTGTGTGAGCAGCATTGAAGAAATTATTGATGATTATCGACAAGGCAAAATGGTTATTCTGGTTGACGATGAAGATCGTGAAAATGAAGGAGACCTTGTTTGTGCCGCTGAGGCTATCACTCCGGAGGCGATTAATTTCATGGCGTCTCATGGGCGTGGGTTGATTTGTTTAACATTAAATGAGGATCGCTGCGAAAGATTGGGTTTGCGTCTGATGGTGAAAGATAACAATGCACGTTATTCAACCAATTTCACAGTGTCTATCGAGGCCGCCGAAGGTGTTACTACCGGAATTTCTGCAGCCGATCGAGCTGCAACTGTTTTGGCGGCGGTGAAGCAGGATGCTACGACTGCTGATATTGTCACGCCCGGACATATTTTTCCTATCGTGGCCCAACCTGGCGGTGTTTTAAATCGTGCCGGTCATACAGAAGCGGGGGTAGATCTAGCGCGTATATGTGGTTTTGAGCCGGCAAGTGTTATTTGTGAAATCTTAAATCAGGATGGCACAATGGCCCGTTTGTCGGATCTTGAGCACTATGGCCGAGAACATAATATTAAAATTGGCACCATAGCTGATTTAATACGCTGGCGTCGAAGTCACGAGCCTACTGTTTTTCGAATCTCGGAACATATGCTTAAACATAAGGGTGTTGATGTTAAGGTTTGCGTGTATCAAGATACCATCGCTAACTCAACCCATTTGGCATTAACACTGGGATCGCCTGCACAAGATGATGCGATTCTTACCCGCGTGCAGGTGCACAGCGGTGTTCTGGATACCATGTTAGATACGCTTGGTGAAAATAGCTCGGATGCCAGCCGAGCAATGCAGGCGCTAATAAACAAGGGAAGTGGTATCCTAGTGTTACTGGAATATCCAACAACCTCTAGGTACGTAAGTAATACACTAGCCGCACTCGAGGGATCGTCGGTAATTGAACAAGAGACGGAGGAAATGTCTGATTTGCGTATGGTTGGTGCCGGTAGTCAGATACTAGCTGATCTTGGAGCGCAAAAGGTATGTGTGTTAGGCACACCCCGTAAAACCCATGGATTATCTGGGTTTGATATTGAAGTCGTTGACTATATCAGCGATTATTAACTTTACTGGGTTATATAATTTGGACGTTACGCAGGTTTATTTTCGTATTAACAGGTTTATTCGGGAGGTGAAAGATGGCAGACGGTAGCAGACATCTGGCTCGTAAGACCGCAATTCAGGCCCTGTACCAGTGGGACTTAACGGGGCAGTCCCCCGAGGATATTGAACATAACTTTATCAGTGATCATAACTTTGATGGTGTTGATATGGAGTATTTTCATCATTTACTGAAGAACGTTCCGCTGTATCAGCGGGAAATTGACAGTCGACTAAATCCACATATTGACCGACTCATCGATAGGATAGACCCCGTCGAAAAAGCCATTCTTCGGGTCGGTGCCTACGAACTGGAGTATGAACTCACTATACCCGCAAATGTGGTTTTGGATGAAGCGATAGAACTGAGCAAAATGTTTGGTGCTGAACATGGCTTTAAGTTCGTAAACGGTGTGCTTGACAAACTGATTCCTGAACTTCGACCATCGTAATGCGTTAGATGGGAGAGTTTTCCATCATAGACCGGTACTTTAAAAATATCGGTAAATCTCGGCAGGAGATTATCGAGGGCCCCGGTGATGATGCGGCAGTCGTTCGAATGGGGAATGCGGAGTGGACTATTTGTGCGGATACTATGGTATCCGGAGTGCATTTTTTTGACAGTCAAGATGCATTCGATGTTGGCTTCAAATGCCTTGCAGTAAACCTGAGCGATACCATCGCAATGGGCGCTACACCGGTATGGGCTATCTTATGTCTAACACATCCAGACGGCAATGAAGACTGGATAGGGAGATTTAGTGATGGTTTTCATGAGCTTGCGGAAAAGTCGGCTGTTAGTCTCATTGGCGGCGATACCACGAGTGGACCGCTAACCGTATCGGTTACAGTGGGAGGACAACTTTACGGTCCACCGGTTTTACGTTCGGGTGCCGGAGTTGGCGACATTATTTTTCTATCTAATACGGTGGGTGACGCGGCTGTAGGATTAAAAATAGCACAGGGTGAATACGAAGCATCAGAGATGGATCGTAAAGCGTGCCTAGAGAAATTGAACCGGCCTAATCCTGATTTATCTTACGTTTCCCCCCTTTGTAAATTCGCGAGCGCAGCTATTGATATATCCGATGGGTTGCTTGCTGATCTTGGACACATTCTGACTGCCAGCGGCGGCGTAGGTGCAAAACTCGATCTTTCAACAATACCGATGTCTCATGCTGCAAAAAATTATTTAACAAGCAACGGACAGGCTAGCGAAAACTGGCAAACCATTCTGAGCGGTGGAGATGACTATATATTGTGTTTTTGTGTGCCCAGAAATCAAATTGAAAACCTTGAAACTCAGTTTCCTAATATACAACTATTCCGAATTGGTGAGATTGTTGAACAAACCGGTATTGAAGTTCAAAATGCATCTGCTGGCCTTATCTTATCGCAGCGGACCGGCTTTGATCATTTCACAAAAAATGAGTTATAGAGCGTGCTATGAGTAAACAGAAAGTCGGTTTAACGCCTATAAGCATGCATCGCATTATCGCGGTTTTCTTTGGCTCGGGTTGTGTTCCGGTGGCTCCGGGTACATTTGGTACACTTGCCGCAATTCCGCTGTATCTTCTCATCGCTGAAAAAAGTTTAATCGCGTATTGTCTAGTAACATGTGTTGTTATCGTTGTTGGTATTTGGGCGGCGGGTCGGTTAAGTAGCGAAATCGGTACTCATGATCATGGTGCCATTGTTGTGGACGAAGTTGCCGGCTACTTGATTACTATGATGTTCATTCCCTTTTCTTGGACAGCTTTACTCTGTGGTTTTTTCTTGTTTCGATTTTTTGATATTTTAAAACCGTGGCCAATTGGATGGATCGATAAGCATGTTCATGGTGGTAGCGGCATTATGGTTGATGATTTAATTGCCGGTGTATTTGCTAATATTGTATTACTCGTTTTGCTCAAATTTCCGCCGATAGATCTTTTCTAAAAAATTAACGCGCCTTACGTATTGCTGGGTTTCGGGGAAAGGCGGAATTCTCTGATAACGATTAACAGCATCTTTACCTGCATTGTAGGCAGCAAGCGCTAGATCTACATTGCCCAAATCGGAAATTAAATTGGCTAGATGTTGTGTTCCAGCGAAAATATTTTCCCGCGGGTTAAATGGATCTTTTACATCCAGAAATCTTGCTGTAGTAGGCATAAGTTGCATCAGACCTTGTGCCCCACGAGGTGAGACTGCATTATTTTTGAATGCCGATTCGACATGAACTACAGCGTGTATCAAAGACACATTCAACGATTCTTTCGTTGCGGCCGCGTTGATGATAAGTGAGAATTCTGAGTCTATTGGTCGAGCATTTGAGTAGTTAGGTGATACAGGTTTATTTCGATAATGTTTCTTTTTGACCAATTCATAGCCGGTAAGACTGCGCGGCTGTTCAGAAATTAGGGTGGACCCTTTATCATTTTTATAAATATAAATGGTGCCTGCAAATGCCGATGAACATAGCAATGATATAATGCATAATCCCTGTATATTAAGAAAACTAGATAACGAGATTGACCATGCCCTCATTTGATGTCGTATGCGAAGCCGATACACTTGAAATTCGCAATGCAATAGATCAGGCCAACCGCGAGATAGGCACGCGTTTTGATTTTAAAGGAAGCGATTCCAAAGTGGAAATAGCAGAGTTCCAAATTACCATTCATGCTGAAGATGAGTTTAAGGCTGGCCAAGTAATGGATATTTTGAATACAAAAATGGCAAAGCGCAACGTGAATCTGGACTTTCTGAAACCAGGTGATGTTAAAGAAGTTGGCGGCAACAAGGTTGTGCAACAAGTGACGTTACAAAACGGTATAGATACGGATATGGCAAGAAAGTTGGTTAAACTTATTAAAACCACGAAAATCAAGGTTCAGACGGCTATTCAAGGCGAGCAGCTTAGAATAAACGGAAAGAAGCGTGATGATCTTCAACAAGTAATAACGTTTTTGAAGGAACAACAATTGGATCGGCCTTTGCAATATGTGAATTTTCGAGATTAATTGTTGTCATATACATAGAATCATTTTTAAACAGGAATACATATATGAAATACCTAGCTGGCCTGTGTGCCACATTTTTAATCGCAGGCTCCAGCATTGCTCAGGAAGTCCCAGAAAATTTTATGGAACGACTAAAAGCTTTTCTTGGTCCACAATATCCCATTGATTCGGTTGCTGAGTCACCAATGCCTGGGGTTTATGAGGTTGCTGCCGGAGGGCAGGTAGTTTATGCCAGTGTTAAAGACGATTTTCTGTTGATAGGCACAATGTACGACACGGTTACTCGCACCAATATAGGCGAGCAAAAACAAAATAAGGTAATGCAAGACAAAGCTGAATCTGCAGTAAGTAGTGTTCCGGTGGAGGATTTAATTATTTTTAGTGCTGTTGGTGAAGCGAAACGACACGTTACTATTTTTACCGACATGGATTGTGGATATTGTCGAAAACTGCATCGTGAGGTGCCGACCCTTAATGCGGCCGGTATTGAAGTGCGCTATATGATGTTCCCGATGTTAACCGATCAAAGTCGTCCCAAAGCAATTTCGGTTTGGTGTGCTGAAGATAAGCAAACGGCACTGACCCAAGCTAAATTAGGTATGGATGTGCCTCCGCGTGACTGCACTAACCCGGTTGATCAACAATTTCAAGTGGGGCAGACAATCGGTGTTAGAGGAACTCCATTTATTGTCTTAGACGATTATTCTATTGTTGGTGGGTATGTACCTGCCGACCAGCTTATTTCCCGTCTGGGTCTGAAGTAGTCGTGTCGACATGTAGGTAGGGGTTTTCTAAAATCCTGATACTAAAAAAAGGATAGCATCAGCTATCCTTTTTTAGTTCTGAAAGATATTATTTAACGTTCTAAATATTTAAGCTTATCCTTAACCTCAGTCCATTCTTCAGCATCTGGCGGAGGCGGTTTCATTTCTGATATAACTGGCCATCCTTGAGATAGTTCTTCGTTCAAAGCTAGGAAGTGCTGTTGATCATCAGGAAGATCATCTTCAGCGAATATAGCGTCAACCGGACATTCTGGTTCGCAAAGACTACAGTCGATACATTCCTCAGGGTCAATTACTAGAAAGTTAGGTCCTTCGTGAAAGCAATCAACGGGGCATACTTCCACGCAATCGGTATGTTTGCATTTGATGCAACTATCACCTACTACGTAGGTCATATTTATTTCTCCAAGTATCGAGGTAATTACGAGCGCGTATTGTATTTAAAGCGTCTTGGCAGGTAAACATTATTTCTGCTTTTAAGTCCATAATCGTCGCATACACGACAAGAAAGTTTACTTCTTTCCATCAATTAACTGTTTATGCAAGTCATAGACCAGTTGGTGTGCTGCACGCGGGGTTAGATCGTCCGGATCAATAGATTCCAGTTGCAACTCAATTTTGCTTTGTTCTTTTTTTATACTAAAGAGGCTAAGTTGATTAGGCGCAGTTTCTTCTTGAATACCGCTTTCTTGAAGCTCCAGAGAGATTAGCTTTTCTCGAGCTTCGTTTAGTACGAGTTTGGGTAATCCGGCAAGTTTGGCTACTTGAATCCCATAGCTTTGGCTAGCAGGTCCCTGAAGAACTTCGTACATGAAGACAATGTTATCGTCGTGTTCGACTGCATCGAGATGAACGTTTTCGGTTCGTTCAAGCTGTTTGGCCAGAACTGTAAGCTCAAAGTAGTGAGTTGAAAAGAGTGTAAAAGCGCCAACACGGTCCAGTTCTATCGCGCATGCCCACGCTAATGATAATCCGTCAAAGGTACTCGTTCCTCGACCAATTTCATCGACGAGTACTAGACTCGATGGACTGGCATTACGAAGAATATAGGCCATCTCTGTCATTTCTACCATAAAGGTGGAACGTCCACTGGCCAGATCATCAGAAGCGCCGATGCGGGTGAAAACTTGATCAATAGGACCAACTTGCATGGATGCCGCAGGAACAAAACAACCCGTATGTGCCAGCAATACGATAAGTGCTGTTTGGCGCATATAAGTACTTTTACCGCCCATATTTGGTCCGGTAATCATTAGCATTCGTTTGTCATAATCAAGTGACAAACTATTTGGAATAAAATCCAGTTCCTGGCTTGCTGCAACCACGGGATGAATTCCTCTGTCAATTGATAGAACACTGTCCTCACAAAATACAGGTCGCGTGAGATTTTGGCGTGTGGCGCAAAAAGCAAAATTTGCTAGAACATCAATTTGAGCGATATCGTGGGCCGCTTCGAAAAGAGACGATAATGCGGGCGTAAGAAAGTCGAATAGGTTTTCATAAAGGTAACGTTCCCGTGCAAGGGCTTTATCATTGGCACTTAATACCTTTTCTTCGAATACTTTAAGTTCCGGTGTTATGAATCGCTCTGCATTTTTGAGTGTTTGGCGACGTGTGTAGTTTTCAGGAACGGATTCTGATTGGGAACGTGGTAATTCAATATAGTAGCCATGAACTCGATTGTATTGAACCCTTAGTGTTTTAATGCCGGTTCGAGCGCGTTCTTGGATTTCTAGTTGCAGCAGAAAATCTCCTGAGTCCTTGCGCAAGGCCCGATATTCATCCAGTTCTGCATCATACCCGTCTCGAATAACGCCACCGTCACGAATAAGTGTGGCGGGCTCGTCTGCGATAGCGCGATTTAATTCATCAACAACTAGAGGCCAACCGGTGAGTGTCGCAGTTAAGTGCTTGAGGTGATCAACCGTCTCTTGTAATTGATTGCGCACGCTCGGAATTGCAATCATTGACAGACATAATCGAGTGAAATCTCTTGGTCTGGCGCTGCGCAAAGAAACACGGGTTAGAATTCGCTCTATATCGCCTATTCCGTTTAAAGTGGAGCGTAAATCATCAAAGTCGGAAAGGTCTATAAGCGCGCTGACTGAATCGTTACGCTTTCGAAGTACGGTATGGTCCCTTGTTGGTCCGCGAAACCAGCGACGCAAACAACGACTGCCCATTGCCGTGCTGCAAGAATCGAATAACTCGATGAGTGATGTTCCGGACTCAGTATTATTCGTAGATTCGATCTCAAGATTTCGTCGGGTGACGGCATCGAGTTGGAGTAGATCATCACTTGATTCAATGGTTATGTTTGTGAGATGGCTTAACTCGGTTCTCTGGATGTCATTAACGTAGCGAACTAGGGCGCCTGCCGCACGAGTGGCTAATGGTGCGTTATCACAACCGAAAGCGGTAAGACTATTTGTTCCAAATAACGTGTTTAGCGTGTTTATTGACCGTTCTGTATCAAAGTGCCAGCTCGGAAATGGCACGCAATGGATATTTACCGTGCTGTTTTCCAATAATTCAGTAATATTATCCGGAAAAATAATTTCCGCCGGTCTTATTCGACTGAGTTCGCTCTTTAGCTGTTCAATTGTCTCGACTTCAATACCGCTAAAACGACCACTCGAAATTTCGAGAACGGCGATACCAAACGCAGAATTTTCATGGCTAATTCCAACCACAAGATTTTCTTCACGAGCTGAAAGCAGAGATTCCTCAGTCAGTGTGCCTGGTGTCACTACTCGAGTCACTTTCCGTTCAACGGGGCCCTTACCTGTGGCTGGATCTCCTATCTGTTCACAAATAGCGATTGGTTCTTGCTGTTTAACCAATTTTGCTAAGTATTGTTCCAGGCTATGAACTGGAATTCCCGCCATGGGGATTGGGTTTCCACCAGATTTTCCGCGGCTGGTGAGTGTTATTCCCAGAATGCCAGATGCCTTTTCTGCATCGTCAAAAAATAATTCATAAAAGTCCCCCATGCGATAAAAAAGCAAGGTATCTGGAAACTCGGATTTGAGTTTCAGATACTGCTGCATCATTGGCGTATGGGGTACGGTAGTGCTATTCATGATCTGCGATGGGAATAACGTTACTTTCTGGACTTGATCAGGGTTAAAAATTCGTTAAAAAGTCGCGGCGTGGCAGTTACTATATTTCCACTGGAGAGAAATTCTTGGCCGCCATCAATATCTGAAACTAAACCACCGGCTTCGCGAATAAGTAATGCGCCTGCGGCCATATCCCATGGCTGAAGACCAAACTCCCAGAATCCATCTAGCCGGCCCGCGGCCACATTAGCAAGATCAAGTGCAGCAGAACCGGAGCGGCGAATTCCACTTGTGCGAGGAATAATCGCTTTGAAGATCTTCATCCAGCGATCAATTGTATCGAGATTCTTTACCTGAAACCCCGTTCCAAAAAGTGCCATGTCTAATTGAGTAACCTTGCTGCAACGAATACGCCGGTTATTGAGTTGGGCTCCTTCGCCGCGTGAAGCGGTAAACATCTCGTCATTTAATGGATGATAAACAACGCCGTGTTCAAGTATTCCGCGACGGGTGATTGCAATAGATACTGAATATTCGGGGTATCCATGTAAGTAATTAGTTGTGCCGTCGAGGGGGTCTATAATCCAGACATACTCATTATCTATGCCAAAGGGTGTACTTTCTTCTGCCACTACACCGTGATCCGGGTAAGTTTTGGCGAGGTGCGATATAATCTGCTGCTCTACCATTTTGTCTACATCGCTGACAAAATCTCGTCGTCCCTTTTGTTCAACATTTATTCTGTCTAATTGGTCGGCATGTTTTAATATTATGGATCCGGCGCTGCGTGCGCAACGGACGGCTGTAGTCAACAAGGGATGCATTTTTGTCTCCGGGTACTAATTCTGAAGGAACTGCCGAGTGATGCGGATGATATATTTCACACATTAACGACGCGTCGCCAATTCTATCTATGCAAAGCACAAATTGAAACCAATGAAACTCGAAGAAATCGTATTTGTTCTCGTTGAAACAACCCATGACGGTAATATTGGGGCCGCAGCGCGCGCTATGGCAAATATGGGACTGGGTACTCTGCGCCTGGTGAACCCCAAAAAGTCGATCGGAGGCGATGCGATTGCCAGATCTGCTGGGGCATTTGAATTACTTGAACCGGTTGCAGTGTTTACAAGTCTTGATGATGCCATTGCCGATTGCACCCTAGTGCTAGGAACCAGCGCACGACGCCGCGACACCGGAATAAAAGTCTTGTCTCCTTGGGCGGCGGCTAGTCAAGTTACACGGCAGAATCAAACAGCAGGGCATAAGTCAGCTATTCTTTTTGGCCGTGAAAGTCGGGGCTTAACGAATTCGGAACTTGATCGTTGTGATGCGACGATCACGTTTCCGGTTTACGAGTCTTTTACTTCTATGAATCTAGGCTCTGCAGTCGCTTTAATGAGCTATGAGCTAAGATTCGCAGCGCTCGGTGAACGGCGAATATCTGACGAGCCAGAGCCAGATGAGTTGTTAGAAAAAATGGATGAGGATGCTCCAACCAGTGCTGAGCGAGAGTCGTTTTTCAATCATTTGCAGCGATTTCTCTTTGCGCTGGATTTTATCAAAATTCGAAAACCGGAAAAGTTATTAAGGAAAATTAGACTTTTGTATATGGAAAATAAACTAACAAGTGAACAAGTAAATATTATTCGCGGTATTATGAGCGCTATAGAAGATAAAATTAAATAGAAATAGTAAGTAATACCGGTAAACTAACTGATAAATAACCATTAATCGGAATTAATTCATGTTAAGTATGAGAAATCGTCAGACCGCTACCATCAATTATTTAGTAAAATAGCCAAACAGTTGATGAGATGAGGTTGATTACGATTCAAGATGCTTTGGGAAACGCGTCACTCCAGTTAAGATGAATTACATTGTTTTTCTGCTTTCTCTTGAGTTAGTAACATCCCAACCCCACTAAGGCGACACATTATGGTATTTTGAGCTTACGAGAAAGGTCAAGCATGATGTTGGAATACAGAAATTAATCTGTCAGGCAATGAGCCTGATATTTGTTGGAGTAGAAGTATGGCGATTACGTTGTCTGAAGCGGCGGCTATCCGGGTTAAGGAGCATTTGCTCTCTCGGGGTGGTGGAGAAGGTTTACGGTTTGGCGTTAAAGAATCCGGTTGTTCAGGGTATGCTTATGAGTTAGGTTATGCTGACGAAGTAAACGCGACCGATCGCGTTTTCACCAGTCATGGTGTGAAAGTTATTGTCGATGGTGAGTGTATCGATTTTTTGGATGGTACCAATATAGACTACATACAAGACGGACTCTCTTCGTTATTTCAGTTTAATAACCCGAATGTCACAGAACAATGTGGGTGTGGAGAAAGTTTCACTACCGGATAATGTTTTTTCAGAAGTTACCTGACGAATATCATCTAGATATTGTTAAATATTAATCTGCCAGATTCCTGATTATGTCTGAAGACGAAATTTGTCGTCGAGTAACGATGAAGACCCTGGGTTGTAAAGTAAACAGCTATGAGTCTGAACAAATATTGCAGCAATTAGTTGCCACTGGTAAATGGCAGTCATCTAGTGATGCGCCGAGTGATCTATGCATCATTAACTCCTGCACTGTAACGCGGGAGGCCGATCGACAAACGCGTCAAGAAATAAGACGAAGTATCCGTGATAATCCTAATGCAAGGGTTGTTGTAACCGGTTGTTATGCTGAGATGTCCGCCAATGAAATTGCCGAGATCGATGGTGTTGATCTGATTGTTGGTAATGCTCAGAAGTTAAAAATCCCCTATTTACTACCCCAGATGGAACTGGGTGAACTACCCAAGATCCTGTCTCCAGAAAATTTAGATGATGATCTGCTCGCTATTCCTGATCCGTTACTGAGCGGCTATAGTGAACGGACTCGAGCATTTCTGCAAATTCAACAGGGCTGCGATCAGGGTTGTACTTTTTGTATCATCCACCAAGCTCGTGGTGCCAGTCGATCATTACCGCTGGAAGGAATCGTAAAGCAGGCGAAAAAATTACAATTTGGTGGCTTTGAGGAAATTGTCCTGTGTGGGGTGGACCTTGGATCGTACGGACAGGACTTGAGTGGACCAAAGCCGGTAAATTTGGTGACCCTTATTCATGCTTTGTTAAGTATTGATGCCGGCTTTAAGATTCGAATTGGATCCCTTGATCCCATACACATTTCAGATGAATTGCTCAAGTTGATTGCGCTTGAAGATCGACTTTCTCCGCATTTGCATATTTCGATTCAGAGTGCCCATACGTTGATCCTAAAACGTATGAAAAGGCGGTACGGCAGTGAGCATCTTTATGAGCGCGTTGCCATGGCCCATAGTTTGATTGATGATCTAATTATTGGTGCAGATGTGATGGCTGGATTTCCAACCGAGGAAGACGGTCATTTTATGGCGACTCTTGATTCAATTCACGAATTAAGAATCGCTTTCCCCCATGTGTTTCCGTATTCTGAACGACCCGGAACACCGGCCGCGCGAATTCCGCGACAGGTTCCAAAGGAGATTCGTAGCTTGAGAGCAAGCCGCATACGGGATGCAGGCAGGGTGGTTTTGTCGGAAGAACTCGGTAAACGTGTCGGTCAAACTCGCAATGTATTGGTAGAAGGATCTGCGTCAAAGAGCGGTGGTGCCCGTGGCAGATTAACAAATTATTTGCCGGTTTCTCTAAATGATCCTTCTCTTGAAGCCGGATCGTGGGTAAAAGCGCGAATAACTGGTCATAATGGTCAAACGCTAGATGGCGAGACGGTCAAATAAAAGTTAAAATAGGCGGTTGTCCCCGATGTTATTTCTACATCGGTTTTTCGTAAAAACTTTTATTGTGCCCAGGAGACAACTACATGACCGTTGAGCGTACGCTTTCTATTGTAAAACCCGATGCTGTTCGTCGTAATTTGATCGGAAAAATCTATGACCGTTTTGAAACAGCAGGTCTGACTATTATTGCCGCCCGTATGATGTCTTTGTCAAAGGAACAAGCGGAAGGATTCTATGCTGTTCATAGCGAACGTCCGTTTTTTAATGACCTAGTTGCTTACATGACATCTGGACCGGTGATTGTGCAAGTTCTCGAAGGCGAAAACGCCATTCGTAAAAATCGTGAAATTATGGGTGCAACAAATCCGTCAGAAGCATTGGCAGGAACTATTCGCGCGGATTTTGCCGAATCCCTTGAAGCTAATTCAGCTCATGGATCCGATGCTCCAGACACAGCTGCTACCGAAATAGCATATTTCTTTGACGCTGCAGATCTGTGCTCACGTTAAAAATATGAAGCTTGATTCCGCTATGTCGTCTCGAGTCAATTTGCTGGACTATGATAGAAGTTCATTAGAAGGTTTGTTCGCTGAATTGGATGAAAAACCCTTTCGTGCGCGTCAAATCATGCAGTGGATTTACCAGCGTGGAGTAACTCAGTTCGATCAAATGACCGATCTGAGTAAGTTGCTGCGCGTGCGACTTGAAGCGATGGCGGAATTACGTTTCCCGGAAACAATTAGCGAGCAACAATCTGTAGACGGGACCTTCAAGTGGTTGCACTCGGTACCGGGCGGAAGCGCGGTTGAGACGGTTTTTATA
This sequence comes from uncultured Gammaproteobacteria bacterium, assembly GCA_905478855.1. Classification (GTDB taxonomy): domain Bacteria; phylum Pseudomonadota; class Gammaproteobacteria; order Arenicellales; family CAJQKF01; genus CAJQKF01. Next base: position 16,445 of record CAJQKF010000128.1, on the reverse strand, counting down.
CCGGAAAGCGACCGAGGTACTCTGTGTGTGTCTTCTCAGGTGGGTTGCGCGCTGAACTGCACATTCTGTGCTACTGCGCGGCAGGGCTATAATCGAAACCTCACCACGGGCGAAATTATTTCCCAGGTGTGGATGGCTGAAAATCGCCTAAAAACGGGTGAAGATCGTGTTATTAGTAACGTCGTGATGATGGGTATGGGAGAACCATTACTGAACTATGATGCCGTAGTGCCTGCAATGAAATTAATGCTGGACGACTTATCATTTGGTTTATCCCGGCGTCGAGTAACACTGAGTACTGCGGGTGTTGTGCCGGGTATCGATCGGTTGGCAAAAGACTGCCCAGTGAGTCTGGCGGTTTCCTTGCATGCGCCAAACGATGAACTCCGCACACAGATTGTGCCGCTAAACAAAAAGTACAATATCGAGTGTCTATTGGCAGCGTGTAAACGCTATGTTGGCACAGAATCAAAACGACGCATCACGTTTGAGTACGTTATGCTTAAGGATGTTAATGATCGAGAAGAACATGCTCATCAATTGGCAGCGTTATTAGTAGAGCTTCCATCGAAAGTAAATCTGATCCCATTTAATCCATCGCCGGGTATCCCTTACGAATGTTCGTCGAAAAACACAATTAATAGTTTTCGGGATATTTTGTTAGAGGCTGGAATCAACACTGTAACCCGAAAAACCAGAGGAGACGATATTGATGCCGCTTGTGGCCAATTGGCCGGAAGTGTTTTGGATAGAACAAAACGTTCGCAACGTATGAAGGCGGGTCTATCGTGAATAAATTCATCGCTTTGATTTCTTTTCTTGTCATTACTCTGGGCGGGTGTATCACTACGGGTGATGACAAACCACAGAAATGGAATAAAGCTGAAAGATCTGAATTACATACCCAAATGGGCATTAATTACTACGAAAAAGGTCAGATAGACGTGGCTCGGGATGAGTTCCAGCTGGCGTTAGATATCGATCAAAACTCAGCCCGGGCAAACTTGGCAATGGGGCATTTGCAAAATCGTTTGGGCGATATTAAGAAAGCTCGTTTCCATTTTTCACGAGCGGTGAAAAATGACAGCGATAATATTTCGGCAATGAATGATTATGGTTTTTTTCTTTGTAAAACTGGCGAAACTGAAGCTGGTTTAATTCAGCTTAACAAATCACTTAATCATCCTCTTAATCAAGTTCAACACTTTACGCTCTACGGCATGGGTGAATGTAATAGACTGGCCGGAAACACTGTGGCTGCCACTGAGAATTATGAATTTGCGATTCGGTTGCAACCCACAATGCGCAGAGCACTATTTGAATTGGCCAAGCTGAAGTTTGAGGCAATGGAGTATTTTAAAACTCGGGGGTATCTTGAGCGCTTTTTTCAAAATCGCTATTTTACCGAGGAAAGTTTATTTCTGGCTGTAAAAAATGAAATTGAATTGCAGCGCCGGGATATTGCAGGTGACTATGCCAAGCAGTTGAGAGAAAGCTTTCCTTTGTCTGAATTTATTGCGCAATTGCGACCCTTGTTTAGTAGTGAAAGCTAGTGGATTCTCTAGATAATCCAACATTAACTCCTGGTCAGGTGTTGCGCAGGCAACGGCAAAGTATCGGATGGTCTGTTGAGGATATCGCAAATGCTTTGTGTTTAGCACCAGATCTTATCGAGGAACTTGAACGGGACGATTTTGAAGGAATGGGCGGTAGCACATTTGTGCTGGGCTATTTGCGTTCCTATGCACGCATGGTAAATGTAGACCTTGAACCTACAATTACGAGTTTTCGAGATAAAATACCGGAATATATTCCCGACCCTGAACACATCCCGGGTAGTAAACGCTCATCGAGAAGGAAAACGAAACGGTCCACTTTAGATCTTGCGCTGTTTACGCTTGCTATAGTCATCGCGGTCGGTGTGGGGTATTTGCTTATCAGCGAGTATTGGTGGTCGACAGAGAGTAACGAAATAGATGAAAACTTACTTGCAGAAATTTCTTCTGTAAGCGAGGTCTCAATAGAGAATGAATCAATCCTGGAATCTTCTCTTATACAAGCGCCAACCCTTAGTGATGTGGTGGATGCGATGACAGTAGAATCGTTGATACCGTTAAATTTAGCTATCCAAGGTTTAGAAGCGTCGAGTAAAGTCAATGATTTTTCAGTGTCACCTGGCGCTAGTGCTTCTGAAACTTCGGGTGCTAATCGACTTGTTTTAATCTTTGATGAGGGTTCATGGGTTGATGTCAGAGATAGTGCGGGGCAACGATTGTTGAGTCAAACGGTTTCTGTGGGAAACACAATAGAGTTAAATGGTATGCCGCCGTTTACAGTATTTTTGGGTAATGCAGGTGGCGTGCGTGTGCAGTATTTAGGAAAAATCGATAGTTATTCCCAGTCAAAAAAGGGATTGTTTGCACGATTTATTGTTGGCGATCAACCTTAGATTTAAGCAAGTTTTACTTACGTATAATTAGTAAATTTATAGTTATGAGTACATTGCAGTCAGTTAGAGGTATGAATGATGTATTGCCTGAATCTGCGGATATTTGGCATTTTATCAGCGAGCAATTAAGGTCCCTATGCAATCTCTACGGTTACCGTGAGATACGAACTCCGCTGTTGGAGCGAACAGAGCTTTTCAAACGAACCATTGGTGAGCAAACCGATATTGTCGAAAAAGAGATGTATACATTTATCGATAATAACGGCGAAAGTGTAACGCTTAGACCTGAGGCCACTGCTAGTTGCGTTCGAGCGTCTGTTGAACACGGTCTTGTGCATAATAAGCAGGCGAAACTGTGGTATTTCGGCCCTATGTTTAGACACGAAAAACCACAAAAGGGTCGATACCGTCAGTTTCATCAATTTGGTATTGAGGCCCTTGGCTGGCCTGGGCCAGATATTGATGCAGAGCTTTTAATCTTTGCCTCGCGACTTTGGAAGCGGTTGGGTGTGCAGTCGGTCAAATTGGAAATCAATACATTGGGTTCGAGTGAATCTCGGGAAAATTACAAGAACGCTCTAGTCGAGTACCTGAGCCAATATACGGCGGAGTTGGATGAAGATAGCCAGCGTCGCTTATTTAAAAACCCACTACGAATTCTTGATAGTAAAAATACGCGAACACGAGAAATTCTTAAAGATGCACCGAATTTGTTTGACTATCTGGATGATTCGTCATTGCAGCAATTTACCCGATTGCAGGCAATCTTAGCTAAGGCGGATGTGCAGTATACTGTAAACCCCGGTTTGGTTAGAGGACTGGATTATTATACAAGCACGGTATTTGAGTGGGTCACGGATAAACTCGGAGCCCAAAGTGCAGTGCTTGCGGGTGGACGATATGATGGACTCGTGACTCAACTTGGCGGTAAACCAACACCTGCTGCAGGTTTTGCAATGGGTATTGAACGACTTATTGAGCTTGTGTTGTTGGAAGGACCACCAATGCAGTCAATATTGCCTGAGGTATATATGGTAACTATGGGTGATCTGGCCGAATTGGAGGGAATCGTATTGGCTGAAACCTTGCGCGATTCTGGTATTCGGGTTCATTCGCACTTTGGCGGTGGTAATTTTAAGAAGCAATTTAAGAAGGCCGATCAAAGTGGCGCACGATATGCTGTTGTTCTCGGTGAGACTGAGTTACAGCAACAGATGGCTACGATAAAAGATTTACGCACTGAATCTGAGCAACTGTCTGTGCCCTTTCAGGATGTAGCAAAATATTTAGGTCGTGGGTTAGACACGAACTGTTAATTAGTAGAGCAAAATTAATTTAGGAGTTAATAGATGGAACCCCATTTGGCAGAAGATGAAGAACTGCAGAAATTGAAGCAGTGGTGGAAAAAAAACGGCAACTCGATAATCATAGGCATCGTACTTGGATTGTCGGGCATAGTTGGTTTTAACGGTTGGAATAGTTATGTACAGAATCGTTCAGAATCCGCGGCCGGTATTTATGCCCAATTACGTAAGGCTGTCGAAGCCGACAGTGTTGATTCGGTTGCCCAACTTTCAACAGAATTAACCGAAGATTTCGCCGCAACACCTTATAGTGCAAGCGGCGCATTAATCGCCGCGGCCCATCAGTTTTCTTCGGGTGAGGTCGAGTCGGCGAGAAAACTACTTAATTGGGTGTTGGCTTCGGATTCTGTTGAACCATTGAAACAAACGGCACGATTGCGACTAGGTTGGCTTGAGCTAGCGGAGAGTAATGCTGATCGCACTTTGCAACTGGTATCTGAGGGAGATCAAACCGGTTTCGAAGCGTTCTTTGCCGAGTTGGCTGCGGAAGCGAATTTGCAAAAAGGAAGTATGAAGGCAGCTATTGAAAATTATGATCGAGCTTTAGCCGTATTGGCTGAAAACTCAGAATACACGTTAATTTTGCAGGCAAAGCGAAACGCGATTGCTGGAGAGAACTAACGAAATGACGGGATTAATGATTCGAAGCTTCGGGTTTATCGCTTTATGTGCGGTTTTATTAAGCGCTTGTGGTGGCAAAAATTTGCATTTTTCCCAAGAAGGAATAGATGCCTCTGTAAAACCAAAAACACGCGCAAATGATTTCATTGAAAAACGATGGTCGTATTCATTAGGTAGCAATTTTAGTGCTCAAAAAAATGTTATCGATCCAGCTGTCGAGCGCGGAACAGTATTCGCTGCAAGTTCTGAAGGACAAGTTGTTGCACTCGAGTTGTCCAATGGTAATGTGCTGTGGAGAAATTCTATCGAACAAAGATTGACAGCCGGCGTTGGTGTGGGTGATGGACTTGTTACGATTGCTACAGAAAATGGGGAGGTTGTCGCACTAAATAGCGCCGATGGCCTTGTCTCTTGGATAACAGTGGTTGATGGCGAGGTGCTGGCCACACCTGTTGTGGTTTCTGGGGTTGTTGTTGTTAGAGTGGGTGATAGCCGCATCGTTGGATTAGATACAGCAACCGGCAAAATACTCTGGAATGTTCAGAAAAATGTGATTGGGCTCAGTGTCCGTGGTGTTTCTTCTCCGCTTATTAACGGCAGGGGTGCAGTTAGCGGTCTTGCCGATGGTCGACTCATTGCCGTTGATATTGATAGTGGTAATATTTTGTGGGAAACCAATGTCGGACGACGTAAGGGAAATGACCGAGTGCAGCAATTAACCGATATTGATTCTAACCCGGCCCTATTCGGCACTGTGCTATATGTTGCTGCATTTCAGTCTCGCATAGTTGCAATGGCGCTAGGTTCACCAAGAGTGATCTGGTCTGTGGATGTATCCACTATAAAAAATATCGGCGTTGATGCGGATAGTCTGTATGTTATTGCGGAGACAGGTGTTGTCACCGGCTTAAATCGATTTACTGGCGAAGTACAATGGTCGCAGCATAGCTTAAAAGGCCGTGGCTTAAGTCCTGCAGTAGCGTCTGGGGATAATGTGATGCTTGGTGATTTCGAAGGCTATCTCTACAATTTAGATCGTACCTCGGGAGAATTATTGGGATCTAAACGTCTCGCTGGTGGAGCAATTGTATCGACACCACTTAAGGTCGACGGCACATTGCTAATTTTAACTGAAGGCGGCCGCTTGCACGCCTTAAAACACACACCGTAGAAAACATCATAATGCTACCCGTCATAGCGCTTGTTGGGCGCCCCAATGTGGGTAAATCAACACTGTTTAATTCCCTTACTCGAACGCGGGATGCCCTAGTCCACAATCAACCTGGGTTAACCCGGGATCGATTGTACGGACAAGTTAAAAGGGAAGGGGAGGTTCGCGCTTTGGTGGTTGATACAGGCGGGCTTGGTGATGATTCCATTTTTGCTGAAAGTATCGATGCCCAAGTACAAATGGTGCTTCGTGAGGCTGACGAGATCCTATTTATACTCGATTTTGCCGACGGAATATCGCCTCGAGATGAAGAAATCGCCTTAATGTTGAGAAAGGCCGGAAAGCCAATACACGCAATAGTCAATAAATCAGAAGGTGTCGATTCATCTATGGCGGTAGCGGATTTTCAACGTCTTGGTGGTGTGGAATCTGTATGGCCAATTTCGGCAAAGCGAGGGGATCGTGTTGAATTGTTGCTAGAAAGTCTACTGAATCGCTATCCCGCTCCGATATATGATGATGCCGATGGAAGAATACGCATAGCTATTATTGGGCGCCCCAACGTTGGAAAATCGACACTTATTAATGCCTTAGTTGGAGAAGAGCGTGTAATTGTTCTTGATCAGCCGGGAACAACACGGGATAGCGTTCTAATTCCATTCGAAAAAGGTAAACACCGTTTTGACCTTGTGGATACGGCCGGCATGCGTCGAAAGAAAACGATTTCAGATACGATAGAGCAATTTTCCGTTGTAAAAACTATACAAGCTATTGAGCGCGCAAATGTGTGTATTCTGATGCTCGATGGTCAGCGAGAACCGGGCGATCAGGATGCCGCTCTTGCTGGAATGGTGGAGACCAGGGGTCGTTCGATTATGGTTGTGATTAATAAATGGGATAATCTTGAATCTTACCAGCGTAAACGATTTCTGGATAAGCTGGATAGACGTTTTCCGTTCTTACCTACTCACGAAACCATAAAAATATCTGCATTACATGGAACTGCCGTAGGTGATGTATTGCCTGCAGCAGTGCGTGCTTACAATTCAGCAATGAAGGAATTTACTACCTCAGATCTTAATCGCCGACTCGAAAAAGCAGTCGAAGCACAGGCTCCTCCAATGCACGGTGGCAATGCCATAAAACTGAAATTTGCCCATCAGGAAGATACCAATCCGCCAAGTATCGTTATACGTGGCAATCGTTTAGAGCATATTTCCCCTACATATACCCGTTATTTAACCAACTATTTACAGAGCAGTTATAAATTAGTAGGCACCCGGGTAAATATTACCTATAAGACTGAAGATAATCCCTACGCTGGACGTAAGCGATCAAAACATCGATAGCAAAATATTTTTGCGAATGCAGTTTTATATTAGCTTTCATTGCGCAGGGTATTTTTCCTGTCTGCGGGTTGAGTTTCAGAAGCGGTTAATAACATGACACTATATGCCTTTATATTGCCACGTATTTCGTGGTCATTGGTTTTTGGTGTAGTGTTAACCAAGTAATTATCCGACATGAAAGTAGTCTTGACCGTATTCAAAGCCTTTGTTTATAAGGAATTTATCTATTTTCGGTTTTGCCCCATGACTGTTTACATATACAAGTATTACTGTACCGGTTTCCGGCGTTAGTATGCTTGGATTTAGAACCGGCAGACCATCGATGCGTTGACCAATTTTTTTGGGATCGATATCTATCCATGCATCAATAAGCAGTCCCATTGATACCGCCATATCAACGCGTTTTCTTGTTATTCGACCGGCGCCCCAAATAACTACTCTACGCGCTTGTTGAATATTTTTTCTAGATAATAAATATTCTACCCGCAGGGAATTAAAAGCATCTAAAGAATAACGGGGGTCGGTTCGAGTCAGCTTCTCGTTGTGTTCTCGCCAAAGAAGTAATGACGCGTCAACCTTTCCGAATTTGATATTGCTATCGGCGAGTCGCAGCCATAAATCGTAATCTTCCGGGAAATTACCTTGCCTGTATCCATGAACATTTAGCAGCGATGTTTTTTCGATTAATACACTCGGATGGGTTAGGGTGGATTCCTGCAATAAGCCGGTTATTATTTGATGATGGGTAAGTTGGTTATTTTGCCACTTGATATAATTTCTCATTCCGTTTGCAATATTTTCTTCCGGGAAAAGCTGAACTCTGCTACCGATGCACTTTACGTCTCGATTGTGTTGCAGATACTGCCATTGTTTTTGTAAACGATCAGGGCTCATGATGTCATCTGCATCCATGCGTGCAATCCATCGTGTCTTAGCAATAGATATTCCGAAATTTAATGCGCAAACAATGCCGCTTCCTGAATTTTCCACTAACCGGATTCTATCGTCTCTTATGTTCGATAGAATCGCCAGGCCGTTATCCGTGCTTCCATCATTAACCGCAATCAACTCAAATTGAGACATTTTCTGGGCTACTATAGATTCTATACATTCGATTAGGGTGCTTGCCGCATTTTTATAAGGCATTACTATCGATATTAATGGTTCGCCGTGTTTATGCTCGATCATTCAGTTAACGGATTTTTATATGCTTTAGGGTGTAATTGTAGCGACAAGATGTCGAGCTTTTTAATTACGTTAAAAAGCTTTAGAATAATCAGTATGTGTGTAATTATCTAGGTCGAACAAAGATTACACCAAATACAGGGCGATCAATGTAATCTCCTGATTTGTAGTGACCGTAGCGATGTGGGCTGGTTTGCAACGTCCATAGCTATGGGATAAGAAAATTCACAGACAGAATGATTAGAAATTAATATGTCCGATCTTGATACTTTTCCAAAGGTTCTGCTTAAGCAGAGTCGCGAACTTGAAAACCATCCGGCTATGCGGGAGAAGGAGTATGGAATTTGGCAGACATGGACCTGGTCTGAATACCATCGCGAAGTTGAACGATTCGCAGCGGGGCTGAAGGAATTAGGTTTTCGTCGCGGTGATAAATTATTTGTTGTGGGTCAAAATCGTCCGCGATTGTATTTTGCGATATCAGCGGCCCAATGTCTCGGCGGAATTCCGGTACCGACGTACTACGATTCGGTAGTAGAGGAAATGAGTTTCGTTATATCTCACGCTGAAGTGCGCTTTGTTGTTGCCGAAGATCAGGAACAAGTCGATAAAATCATCGATATTCGCGAATCCTGTCCGGATATTGAGTGTGTTATTTACGATAATACGCGTGGTCTTGAAAACTACGACTCGGCATTTGCAAAAAGTTTTATATCGGTGCAAGAGCTAGGAGACACTGTTTGTAGTAAGGATCAAGATGCCGTTAAAAAGGAAATTGATCTTGGCTCGGGTTCAGATACATCGGTAATGTTATATACATCTGGTACAACGGGACAACCTAAGGGCGTAGTTTTAACTTACGATAATGTGCGATCGATTGCTCAGATCTGTATTGATCACGAAGGACTTAATAAGGACGACTCGGTGATAGCCTATTTGCCTATGGCATGGGTGGTTGATCATTTCATATCTTATGCTCAGGCACACCTTGCGGGATTCTGCGTATGTTGTCCGGAAAGCCCGGAAACAGTGCTGCAGGACAGCAGGGAAATAGGTCCAACCTATCATTTTACCTCACCGCGCATATTGGAAACCCATCGAACCAGTTTACTCATCCGAATGGAAGATGCGTCCCGAATTAAGCGGGGTATGTTTCACTATTTTTTGAATATAGCGAAAAAAACCCACGATGCGCAGGGTACCGGTAATACTGTTTCTCGATTTGACCGCCTAATGTACTCTATAGGCAAAATTTTAGTTTTTGAACCATTAAAAAATCAACTGGGTTATAGCCGGGCCAGATTGACCTATACCGCCGGCGAAGCAATTGGCCCCGATATGTTCGACTTTTATCGATCTATTGGTATTCACGTTAAGCAAGTATATGGGCAAACAGAAGCCTCTCCCTTCGTCACGGTTCAACCTGATGATCAAGTCCGATCCGATACCGTCGGCATTGCTATCGATCAAGTTGAAATAAAATTAACGGATGAAGGCGAAGTATTATTTAAGTCTCCCGGTGTCTTTCATTCGTATTATAAGAATCCGGAAGCGACGGCTTCGGCAAAAACTGAAGATGGCTGGGTTCGTACCGGTGACGCAGGTTTTTTTGATAAAGAAGGTCATCTTAAAATAATTGATCGAACCAAAGATGTAGGGCGATTAAATGATCAATCTATATTTGCACCTAAATATATCGAAAATAAATTAAAGTTTTTTCCCTATATTCTTGAGGCCATAACATTTGGTGACGGCCGCGATGAGGCAACAGCATTTATAAATATTGACCTATCCGCAGTAGGGGATTGGGCTGAGCGTAAAGGTTTGTCTTATGCCAGTTATCAAGAACTCGCGGGTCATGACGATACTTATGCGTTGATACGCGACTGTGTGGAAAAAGTGAATGCCGATTTGGCGAATGATGAACTGTTATCTCGTTCCCAAATTCAGCGTTTTTTAATTTTACATAAGGAACTAGATGCAGATGATGGTGAACTGACACGTACACGCAAAGTACGGCGTCGCATTATAGCAGAGCGCTATAAAGTATTAATCGACGCGCTGTATGATGGTTCTGAGCGTTGCAAAATAGAATCTGAAGTTACTTTTGAAGATGGACGGAAAGGCACGTTAAAGGGAGATTTGAGGATCGTTTCCGTTAAGACATTTGAATCAATGGCAAAATCAGCTTAAGGAGCCCGGGAATGAGTACTAATCAAAATTCGGGCGATGTTTTGTTGAGTGTCGAGAATATTTCTTTGTCATTTGGCGGCGTTAAAGCTCTGGAAAATATAAGCTTTGATATTAAGGCTGGTGAGGTGCGGGCGATTATTGGCCCCAATGGAGCAGGGAAGTCTTCAATGCTAAATGTAATTAATGGCTTTTATCATCCCCAGGAAGGTGAGGTGTGGTTTCAGGGGGAGAAGCGGAAATCCTTAAAGCCGTACCAAATTGCTCGACAGGGTATTGCGAGAACATTTCAGAATATTGCCTTGTTTAAAGGCATGAGTACGCTAGATAATTTAATGACCGGTCGCTTCACCAAGATGAGCGCTAATATATTTTGGCAAGCTATCTGGAAGGGAAAGGCTGAAAACGAGGAAATTGCTAACAGGGAATTTGTTGAGCACATTATCGACTTTCTCGAAATTCAAGCTATTCGAAAAACTCCGGTTGGACGCCTACCCTATGGATTGCAGAAGCGGGTAGAACTTGGTAGAGCCCTGGCCGCAGAGTCTAAACTATTGCTGCTTGATGAACCTATGGCAGGCATGAATATTGAAGAAAAAGAAGATATGTGTCGTTTCATATTAGACGTTAATGATCAGTTTGGTACGACCATAGCTCTAATTGAGCATGATATGAGTGTTGTCATGGATATAGCTGATCGCGTTGTTGTTCTAGATTATGGACGTAAGATTGGTGATGGCACACCGGACGAGATCCGGGGTAATCAGGCGGTAATTGACGCATATTTGGGAGTAGCCCATGACTAACACGCCAGTGAGTGAAATGATAATTACGGGAAAACTATTATGAGTCCATTTGTACTAAATACCATCGAGGTTATTCTGAATGGATTGATGGCTGGGGTGATGTACTCACTGGTTGCTCTGGGCTTTGTTTTAATATTTAAGGCCTCAGGGATTTTTAACTATGCGCAAGGGGTTATGGCACTGTTTGCAGCGTTAACTTTAGTTGGCATACAAACCGGACAGGTTCCGTTTTCTCATCTCATAAACGCAATTTTTGGCACGGATTATCATTACTGGTATGGAAATATTAATAGCTTTATAGCGATTTTTCTTGCCCTAGGAGTTATGGTGCTTTTTGCCTGGTTAGTTGAGGTGATAATTCTTCAGCACCTTGTTAATCAGGAACCTATTATTCTATTTATGGCAACAATCGGCTTGGCATACTTCATGGAAGGCTTTGGCGATTTGATGTGGGGTGCCAACATTAAGGTAATGGATGTTGGAATTCCATCGGGTGGATCTTTCTGGTGGGAAGATGTAACCAAAACGTGGGCCACTGAAGGTACTGAGTACTATGGCATGTACATTGATGTTCTTGATGTATGGGCCGCTGTAATAGCGGTTGGATTGGTTGTTGTGCTTACATTGTTCTCGCAGTATACGAAAACGGGTAGGGCTCTGCGTGCCGTTGCTGATGACCATCAAGCAGCTCTAACCGTAGGAATATCCTTACGTCGAATCTGGATTATCGTTTGGTCTATTGCGGGCTTTGTTGCCTTAGTTGCTGGAATAATGTGGGGCTCGAAGTCAGGCGTACAATTTTCGTTATCCCTTATTGCTCTGAAGGCATTGCCTGTCTTAATTCTAGGTGGGTTTACCTCAATACCGGGTGCTATTGTTGGTGGGCTCATTATCGGTGTTGGTGAGAAGTTATTCGAATATGGGATAGGGCCGATGCTCGGTGGTGCAACGGAAAACTGGTTTGCATATGTGCTAGCTTTAGTGTTCCTTATGTTTCGGCCTCAGGGCTTGTTTGGCGAAAAAATAATAGAGAGAGTCTGAAAACATGTTTTATCGTGAATCGGGTGAATTTAAGACCTCGTACTCTGAAGATCAACAGTCTTTTCCAATAGCTTTCGATCGTTGGTTTGTTCGTGTTGTTTTGCTTTTCGCCTTTTTAGTTGTGCCGTTTTTTATTAATGATTACTGGGAAAAGTCGGTTCTCATCCCCTTTCTTGTGTGGTCAATGGCGGCCCTAGGATTAAACATATTAACCGGCTACTGTGGTCAAGTGAGTCTAGGTACCGGCGGTTTTATGGCAGTAGGCGCTTATGCAGCCTATAAGCTAATGACCGGTTTTCCGGAAATGAATATGTTAATCGTAATTATCATGTCCGGCGGAATTACAGCTATGGTCGGCATTTTGTTTGGCTTGCCATCGCTTAGAATCAAAGGTTTTTATCTTGCTGTTGCGACATTAGCATCCCAGTTTTTTCTGGTTTGGTTGTTTAACAAAGTTCCTTGGTTTTACAATTTTTCAGCTTCGGGAATGATCACGTCCCCGGAGAGAACCATGTTCGGTGTCGCCATTACGGGACCCAATGCGCCTTCGTGGGCAACGTATTTATTTTGCTTAACCTTGCTGGTGGTCTTTGCTTATATCGCGAAAAACTTAACGCGAGGGCGATTGGGGCGTTCTTGGATGGCTATACGAGATATGGATATAGCAGCAGAAATAATTGGTGTACCACCATTGCAGGCAAAATTGTCCGCATTCGCGGTTAGCTCGTTTTATATAGGAGTTGCAGGTGCGATGTTTTTTACCGTATACCTGGGAGCTGCAGAGCCAACTGAAGCCTTTGGTATTGATAAATCCTTTCTCGTTTTGTTTATGATTATCATCGGTGGACTAGGTTCGATTTTCGGTTCGTTTATCGGCGCCGCCTTGTTGATACTCATGCCTGTTCTGTTAAAGAATATTATGGTCGGCTTGCTTGGTTGGCCAACCGATCTTGTTCAACATTTGATTTTTATGTTGATAGGTGGTTTTATTATATTTTTTCTTATTGTTGAGCCACACGGGCTAGCGCAATTGTGGCGAATAACGAAAGAAAAATTAAGACTTTGGCCTTTCCCGCATTAGGATTGGTTGAAGAAGTACCCGGTTGTCGGGATTATTTCTTATTTTTGAGGAGAGTATATGAAACATAAAAATCTCACTGCGGCGGCACTAGCTGTGGTTATGGTTATTGGAACCGGGGTCGCGAGTGCAGATCTTGTGTTCCCTTCGTTAAGTTATCGTACAGGTCCCTATGCGCCAAACGGTATTCCTTTTGCCGACGGCTATGCAGATTACTTTACTCTGCTTAATGAGCGTGATGGTGGCATAGGTGGAGAAAAAACCAAACTCATCGAGTGTGAGACTGGATACAACACCGAGAAAGGTGTGGAATGTTATGAGTCTACAAAAGGCGAAGGTGCATTGGTTTATCAACCACTATCGACCGGTATCACCTATCAATTAATACCCAAAGCGACTGCTGATGGAATTCCTGTGCATTCGATGGGTTACGGAAGAACCTCTGCAGCTAATGGAAAAGTTTTTAGTCACATCTTTAACTATCCTGGAACTTATTGGGATGCAGCATCAATAATTGTTAAGCATATTGTTGATCAGGAAGGTGGAGATGTTAAAGGCAAGAAAATTGCACTGGTTTATCATAACTCTGCATACGGTAAGGAACCTATTCGAACTCTGGAAGAGTTATCTAAAAAACACGGTTATGAATTAAGCTTGTTAGCCGTTGATCATCCTGGTCAAGAGCAAAAATCCCAGTGGTTGCAGATTCGACGTGAGCGCCCGGATTATGTTCTGATGTGGGGGTGGGGTGTAATGAATCAGGTTGCTATCCAAGAAGCTGCTAATATCCGATACGATATGAATAAGTTCATTGGTGTTTGGTGGTCTGCATCAGAAAACGATGTGCTGCCTGCTGGCGATGCGGCTAATGGCTATAAAGCTATTGCATTTCATGGTGTTGGTGCAGATTTCGGTGTGTTTGATGATCTGAAGAAATATGTTGTTGATGCAGGTAAGGCTGCGGGTGACGGTTCGAATCTTGGAACTGTGCTTTATAACCGCGGTATGTACGCCGCTATGCTGGCTTCAGAAGCGGCGGCAACAGCTCAGAAAATCCACGGTGTAGCCGCTATTAATCCGGCGCAAATGCGAGATGGTATGGAAGCACTGCAACTTTCTGCAGCTCGTATGACTGAGCTGGGTTTGGAAGATTTTGGTCCTGAGATTAATGTAACCTGTGAAAATCATGGTGGACCTGGTTTAGGTGCGATTCAGCAGTGGGATGCAGCAGCAAAGGAATGGAAACTTATTACTGATTTCGTTGGTGCTGATCGTGAAGTTGTTGATGCATTAATAATGGAAGACTCAGCTGCATTTGCTGCCGAGAATTCAATTACGCCTCGTGATTGCGGTTAACGCTATCGGTTAGAAAAGAAACCACCCGAACTTAATCGGGTGGTTTTAATCCATAAAGAAGAATGACATATGAGCGTTACTGACAACATTATTCTCAATGTTAGGAATATTGAGGTGATTTACAACCACGTTATCCTCGTTTTAAAAGGGGTATCACTATCTGTGCCGAAAGGTGGAATAGTCGCATTACTTGGCGCTAATGGGGCAGGGAAGACGACAACAATAAAAGCCATATCAAATATTTTGGGTACCGAGCGTGGAGAAGTCAGTAAAGGCACCATCGAATACAAGAATGAACGTGTTGATCAGTTGTCTCCGACAGAATTAGTGCAGCGGGGTGTTGTACAAGTTATGGAAGGTCGTCACTGTTTTGAGCATCTAACCGTGGAAGAAAATCTTCTGACCGGCGCTTATACCCGAAAAGAAGGTAGGAGTGTGATAGATGCTGATTTGGAAAAAGTCTATCGGTATTTTCCGCGTTTAAAATTACGCCGAAAATCACAGGCGGGTTATACCTCGGGTGGTGAGCAGCAAATGATCGCTATCGGACGAGCGTTAATGGCACGTCCAAATTTAATATTGCTTGATGAACCGTCCATGGGACTTGCTCCCCAATTGGTTGATGAAATATTTGAAATTGTAGCCACCCTCAATCGGGATGAAGGAGTTACTTTTTTGCTTGCAGAGCAAAACACTACTGTAGCATTACGCTATGCGACCTATGGATATATTCTGGAAAACGGTCGTGTTGTTATGGATGGCGAAGCGAAAGAATTATCTGAAAATGAAGATGTAAAAGAATTTTATCTCGGTATGAGTGGCGGAAACCGCAAGAGTTTTCGAGATGTAAAACACTACCGACGACGTAAGCGCTGGCTTGCCTGATTTTTAGAAATTCCAAATTCCCCAAATTGTTACTGAGGTGCCGCTATGCGCGACTCGTTGTATTATGACGATCTTGAAATACAAGATCCCGAACAACGTGAGCAGTCATTATTTTCCAGACTGCCAGATTTTATTTCTCATGCGAGTCTGAATGCACCTGCATACACGTCTTTATTTACCAACCTGGACACAAGCCAAGTTGTTTGTCGGCAAACGTTGGCGAAACTCCCAATAACCCGAAAATCAGATCTTTCTGCACTTCAACAAAAGCAATTACCTTTCGGCGGTTTTGGTGTTCGGAAAATCGGTGAATACCAAAAGGTTTATTCTTCTCCGGGACCCATTTATGAGCCGGAAAGTTCGAGGGTCGATTACTGGAGAACAGCCAGAGCACTTTATGCCTGCGGTTTTCGAAAAGGTCAGTTGATTCATAATACTTATTCTTATCATTTGTCTCCAGCGGGTTCGATGTTGGAATCAGGGGCGTTTGCTTTAGGCTGTGTGGTCATACCTGGCGGCGTTGGACAGACTGAGTTGCAGGTAAAAACGATTGCCGATTTATGCCCTGACGGTTATGTCGGGACACCATCATTCCTGAGAATTCTTTTAGAAAAAGCGGACGAACTCGGTTTGGATGTAAGTTGTATAAAACGAGCGAGTGTCTCGGGTGAGGCGTTGCCCGAAACGTTGAGGGATCAGTTGACTGCACGAAACATTCATGTTTTGCAATCTTACGCAACAGCCGATGTCGGCTTAATCGCTTACGAGACGAGTTACAAAGATGGTCTTGTATTGTCTGAGGACGTAATTCTTGAGATTGTAAAACCCGGTAGTGGCGATCCCGTTGCGCCCGGCGAAGTAGGTGAGGTAGTTGTTACAGTGCTTAATCCTGATTACCCCATGATAAGGTTTGCAACTGGGGATATGTCCGCATTGATGGATACGCCTAG
>CAJQKF010000127.1 GCA_905478855.1 uncultured Gammaproteobacteria bacterium | reverse complement strand
CTTACGTCATAATCCCCTAGAGCTCTATAAGCTTGGGAGAAATTCTTCATTCCAATACCTGAAGTATCCTGTCCTTTTTTTAACTGGAAAACCCCATCGCCAATAAACGCCATGCTGACATCCTGATCGAATGCTGCTCCAACGAGCACAACCTCTAACCCCTCATAGGAATAAATAGTTCCGCACGGCGCGCGACGGTTAACATACATCATTTTTTTTTGTATACCCATATACTAACCTCAATCCCCAAATTCAATCAGACGATCAGATTGCACACCGGCTTCTATTAACTGACCAAGTCCAGATATTCTGAATCCATCGGCAATATTATCACCTTCCTTACCATGGCGTTTTGCTTCATCTGCATCAACAATGCCGCGGCGTTGTGCGGCCGCAATACAGATCACAAGATCGAGAGAGTGTTCAACAGCCATCTCACTCCAGCGGTTTACTACATTTCGATCATCTTGGGGTGGTGTAGTGTATCTTGTTCCGTTATTAACACCGTCGTGGTAGAAAAACACGCGATAAATTTCGTGCCCAGCCTTGAGTACCGCTTGGGCGAAGTTGTACGCCGTATCCGATGCCTGATGGGTATAAGGTCCTTCATTAATCATTAGGGAATAAATCACCGATCAGCACCCCTTAAAAACGTATGTGAGTAGACGCATTTAGACTCTTACGCGAACCACGCCAGTTATCGATATGAAATTTTGTGAATGGTAAGCCCGTAACCTCAAAAAATCGAGCCCAGCCAATCCGCTCTATCCAATCATTCATTCGCTCCCAATCCCGTGCATTCGTTTTGTAAGCCTGAAGTATATTTTTTACAATTGCAGTCGCTTCCGGCCAGCGTGGCGGATTATTTGGAATACCCGATGCTACCAGCTTTTGAAAAGTAGGTTTCCCCCTTGCATTTGAATGGTTTCCACCAACCCAAATAGCCAGCTTCGAATGTTCCGGGTCATTAATTTGCATGGGTGGACAAGGTGGATAACATGCACCACAACAAATACATTTTTTCTCATCTACTTCCAGTGTGGGTTTGCCATTTACTTGAGCTGGTCGAATTGCCGCCACCGGACAACGCGCCACCACGGACGGTCTCTCACAAACATTCGCCACTAAATCATGGTTAATTTTGGGTGGTTTTGTATGCTGCACGTTAATAGCGATATCACCCTGACCACCACAGTTAATTTGACAGCATGAGGTGGTAATATGAACTCTATTAGGCATATTGCAATTTTTGAACTCATCAATGAGTTCATCCATCATAGCTTTTACAACGCCAGAAGCATCTGTACCGGGAATATCGCAATGTAGCCAGCCTTGGGTATGTGAAATCATTGCTACAGAGTTACCTGTTCCGCCAACAACAAAACCCGCACCTTCAAGGGCAGTAATCAACGGCTCAACTTTCTCGGCGTCAGAAACTAAATACTCAATATTGCTACGTATCGTGAAACGAACATAGCCTTCTGCAAACTCATCACCAATATCGCAAAGACGTCGCAATGTAAATACATCCAGTATTCGTTGTGTGCCAGCCTTGACCGTCCAAATTTCTTCACCACTGTGTGCAACATGTCGCAGCACGCCTGGTCTAGGGTGATCATGCCATTTCCACTGACCAAAATTTTTCGTCATTACAGGATGCATATACTGGAAACCGTCAGGGCAACCAGATTCAATTGCTTCGCGCATCTTAGGTTTAGACATATTTACTCCACTTCGTGATAGATACCGGGTTTTCTAACAGTCCCAGTTGATATTAAGTTTAGGCAGACGCTGCAAGTTTCTGCTCTGCACGTTTTTCAAACCATTTAACAGCTTCTTCATCCCATCCATCCATACGGACATAAGAACTTTCACGAGGGTTTGAAACCATATGCGGATCAACTTCAAAGCCCACACCTTCGAGAAAATTCACTAATCCGATACGCTCAATCATTTCGCCGCAGCGTTCATGCTCAAGACCATTTTCAGCCCAATAGTCTATAGTTTCTTCGGCTATTTCGACAATGCGTTCGTAGTCTTCTTCTGTTTCCAGTTTCATAAACGGGACAATAACTGTTCCCATTAAATCACCTATCTTTAACGTGCGCTTACCTCCCATCAGTATGGTGACACCTTTATCGTCTCCAGGGGAAAGCGCTTTAGGGACTACGTTCAAACAATGCATACAGCGAACACAATTTCGATTATCGACCTCAAGTGAATCATCGTCCTTGAGTGATAAAGACTGAGTCGGACATCGGGTAATAATGTTGTCGATAACATGCTGACGACCTTTAACATCAACGTAGTTCTTCCATTCTTCCTGATCAACTTTCATATCGTCGCGCCAGGTACCAATCACGGCCATATCCGCCCGTTCAATAGAGTTCATGCAATCGTTCGGACAACCGGAAATCTTAAATTTGAATTTATAGGGTAACGCCGGACGATGGACATCATCAGTAAAATTGTTCACCAGCGATCTGTGAATTTTATGTTCGTTCGCACAAGACTGTTCACAACGCGCGGCACCAACACAAGACATAGCTGTTCGGACACAGGGTCCCGCACCCCCAAGGTCGAATCCGTACTCATTTATTTCATCAAAGAAATGTTGAGTATTTTCGGTAGTCGAACCAATAAACATTATATTTCCGGTCTGCCCGTGAAAAGTCACTAATCCCGAACCCCATTTTTCCCAACTATCGCCAAGTTGACGAAGCATGTCGGTAGAATAGTAATTTCCAGCAGGAGGTTGAACACGCAACGTGTGAAATTCTTTAGACTCTGGGAACTGTTGCCCAACTTCCGAAAAACGCGGGATGATACCGCCACCATACCCATACACACTTACTGTTCCACCTTTCCAGTAGCCCTTTCTGGTTTCATAGGAATGTTCGAGCTGACCAAGTAGATCATTAGCCATGCCGTTTATTCGAGCATCGTCATGATCATCACGCAGTCGTTTGATACCAGAAACAAAACTGGGCCATGGGCCGCTCTCGAGTTCATCTAGCATTGGGGTTTGGTGTTTTTTATCAGACATGTCTGTTCTCTCAATACATAACGGTTTTTACGTAACGGTTTTTGCAGCTAGCTTTGTAAGCATGTGTTTCCACTAATATGGATTCAGGAATCTACTTCCACCACAACACAATATATACTAACCACATTCTAAGTCGTATTCGAATAGTTTTCATTATTCATAGCGGGGGTAAAGACCAAGACGACATCTATCCCGTTAGTAATAATAAAATTGCTGCGACGCACCAATTTTCAGAAAAGAAACCCACTTATCTGTGATTTCACCATTGAAATCAGTCACCTACACCGACAACACAAAAAGCATCGTTAATCTAGACCAAAGTGGTCTGCAAAACACCTTAAACTGACGTTACCCTATTGGGAGGTTGATAGACACCGTGTTGAGATTACAATACACATAACACATACGAATAAAGTTTCAAAGACATCTCAATAGAAATGGCCTGGATACGAAAAGTATTTTTCCAATCGATGGTTCAACAAACAATCGGTCGTGACAAATGAAATATACCCCCCATAACGTTTTAACGTCAGAACAACCAATACCAATAGGGGACATAGAATCTCTAACTGAGGCAGAGCATGCCGCGGTGTCCGCAAGTCTCGATTCGACTAATATGGCATTTTATCAAACTGATATGCCTCGTGTAACTGAAGATTCAATAGAGCGATTAGCTACTCAGTTCGGAATAACCGAATATGAGCATACGTCAAAAAAGCTCACAAAAATTAGACGCATTGAACATAGCAACAACGAATCTGCACGTTATATTCCGTTTAGCAATCGCCAACTTGGCTGGCATACTGATGGATATTATCACCCGGTAAGTCAGGCGATACGTTCTTTTATTTTGCATTGTAACAAACCAGCATTTCTAGGAGGAAACAGCTATTTTGTAGATCATGAAACTCTGTATCGGGTATTATTAAAGAATAATCCAGAATATATCGAACGACTATGCGAAGCTAACGCAATGTGCATACCTGAGAACAAGCGAGATGGATGGACACGGGATGCTGTAACGGGCCCAATTTTCCATTGGGATAATCAACAATTATTAATGCGTTATACTGAACGAGCGAAAAACATCATCTGGGCAAAAGGACTTGAAGCTCCGTTGTTGGAAATCCGTAAAATGTTGCAAGATAAGCGATACGTCAAAGCGATTCGCTTTGAATCAGGAATGGGGGTTATCTGCAGAAATGTGATCCATCGACGGGATGCTTTTATGAATAATAAAGATACTCACCGTTCACTATTTCGTGCACGTTTTCATGATGCTATCGAAAATCAAAATTTGAGTAGAAATAAATATGCTTTGGTTAAGTGAGGTTCTTCTGGAAAATCATAGTTTGGATAGTTTTGAACATCTTAAAGATGTGATTAAAGACAAAGCACAATCAGGCGAATTATTTTTCAGAATGGACGTTATCCCGTCTTTCCCGGATACACCAAGTAATTGGGAAGATCAACTTGAAGCCGTATTTACGGAAGCTAATGTGCTAGTTGATCCATGATCATTGACCCGATTTATGTTGCGCAGGGAACAAACCAGGGCGAAGAAAACGAATTTTCGTCGGCCGAGCTACAGACACGCCTGAACGATATTTCTAAACAACTTTCATCGAAAGCCGATGATTACTCTCCCGAAATAATCAATCTTCGGCTAACTGAAATTGAAATATTAATCGCACTGAAGCAGAGTGATACTGCATATAAACATGCGTTTAGGTTATTCAGTGTGGTTATAGAAAAAGAACAATGGGAAAATGTTGTTCGAGTAAGTGACCTATTATTTCGCTGCGATGGTGAAGACGCGCTGCAGTTTTTAGGGCAAGGTGTTTGGCTAGCAGTTACCTTTCCTATTAATGCAGAACTTAGCGTAAGGATGTTACACCACATAGTTGAAAATACCCCCGATGACTCAGATGGTGCAGCGGTCGCCGCCGCAGCTGCTGCATATATTGTTGATTTGAGGTGCTCGGGAATGGAACGAAGTAATTTGGAGTTCGCTACCACACAGGTTCTTGGGCTTGTTGCTCGTCGCCATAGTCAAATTGAAAATCAGAGTGCCTTTTCCGAATGGATGCGGAAGCTGGAATTAAACGACCCCGAGAAATTTCTTGTTCGACTAAGAAACGTGATTGACGTTTTAGTTCAGGATAATTGGTCAATTGATAGACGCGTCATACGACGCTCTATACCTGTGGAATAACGCTCGTGAGTTACTGGAATGAAAACATCGAGCCAGAATATGTAATACCAAACAACGTCCTGGATATTGGCTTTAAAATGTCACGAACAGAGATTCCCGTAGACAATGTTTGGCAATTAAGTTCGGTGATACACAAGCTACTTCCCTGGTTTAGTAATACAAAGTTTTGCGGGGTACACCCAGTTTATGGTGCCGGCAGTGCCAATGGCTGGGAACGGCCGGGTAATAGCGAAAAACTGTATCTTTCAGCGCGGACAAGATTATTACTGCGTATTCCTCGTGAGTATATATCTCACACAAAAGAGGTGCTGGAAGATCGTCGATTGGAATGCCAAAGCTTCTCCGTACAGTTGGGAAAAGTAGCTGAAAAACCACTCTACCCCCACGAGACTCTCTATTGCAGAAACCTTCTCTGCTCTGAAAACATAAGTGAAGATGAGTTCATAACAAACTGTGTGCTTCAACTGTCTGAACTTGGGATTAAACCTGAAAAATTGATATGCGGTTTACCCAGTCAAATCAAAAAATCCGATGGCATGCAATTTTGTAGAAGTTTATTGATTGCGGATTTATCTAGAGAAGAGTCTATACGATTACAGCATCACGGCCTTGGTGAACTGCGTATTTTTGGTTTTGGGCTATTTGTACCTTATAAAAGCATTGCGCCGGTATTTACTAACTCCAACTCTGTCATGACAATCAATCCAAACACTAATAAATCCTTTAACATATGAAATAACAGGTATTAAGCTATGAGTGAAAAACAGGAAATCATTAAACAAATGATCAACATGCAGAAAAAGTTCATCGAATATGAACACCAAAACGGTGTGACACCAGAAGAATACTATACCCCGCAAGTTGGGCATGAACTTGATGGATACAAAGAACAATACGACGAACTTGCGCGACGGCTCATCGACTTAGCCCATGATGAAAGAGGTTCGAGTCGTTAGAGCTATTTACGGGCAGCCTCAGAATCGCCGCTATCAGTCGAGCTATTCTTTCCGTCACCAGCGTTAATTAGTTTCCGCACCAGAGATCTAACAGTGTTCTTAGGTTTTTCAACCGAAGATGTATCGGATGTTATGTTTTTCGCATCCGATTTTCCCGAAGAAAAGTACTCATTTACCTCCTTACGGAAACACTTATTCTCGGCCTTTCTTGATACGGATAACTTGGATAAATTTTCCAGTTTCTCAACGGCTCGCTTGTCATCAAATTTGATGAGTTTTCGAACAGTAGCGTGTCGTTTTTCACATTCACGTTGCTCCGATAGATCTAACAGCGCTACTGCAACGAAATCGATATCCTTTAGCTTATCCAACTTAGTCAGTATATCTACCGCAGCATGACGCTTTTTCCAACCTGGGGTTTGAGCCATCTCCAGTAGCGTTTCGACTAGTTCCAACTGAGGCCAACGGGCAATGAAGTTATTGATAGCAACCGCCCGCCCTATATTATCGATAATACGAGTTCGCAGTTCCATATCTTCCACCAGTTCAGGCTTGAGCTTGAATGCAGCTTCATAATTCTCAAGCCCAGCCTGTATGTTTTTACCAGCAATTTGCACATGACCGGCCAATAATAATCCATCCGGGTCAGCTGGATGAATCTCCATATGAATTTTAACTAGCTCTTCCGCGACTTGCAGATTATTAGACGCCAATGCTTCGCGAGCATCTTCTTTGAGTTGCACTACATCTTCGGGCGAACCCGACTGACTAACAAATAAAATAGTAATCACAATAATTAAAATGCCGCCCACACCGATTACGAGAGGATTACGCCACCACGCTCGGTCCCCGCTTACAGTTGAAGCATTCATATTTAGGCTAGATAGTAGTCCTGTATCTATCTCAGGCACGTCTATGCCATACGGCAACTCACTGCTCTCATCCATAGTAAGAGCGCGATAAATCTCAACGCTATCATCAAGACCTTTAAACTGTCTTGCGCCAACTGGTTCACATTTTACTTCCGTCTTATTCATAGCTAGGAATACAGCCTGAGTAAAATAAACTTCACCTTCCGGAGTAACCCCTTCTAGGCGAGATGCAAGATTGACAGATTCTCCGAAAATATCGTTTCGATCGACACTCACTTCACCTACATTAATTGCAGCACGAATATTTAATGCTTGATCTGAAGATCGATCCCTATTGTAAGCAAACAAACTATCCTGCATTGCCATGCAGCACCGAACCGCGTCTGTTGGTGAACGAAAAGCTAACAGCAAGCCGTCACCTACCGACTTAACTTTTCTACCACCGAATACTTTGACAAGCGGAAGGAGAAGTAGATCATGATCATCCAACATCTTCCGATGTTGGACTCGAGACTGATTTGCTGTTTTTTCCGTGAATCCGACAATGTCGGTAAACACCGATGTAATAATTTCGGTGTGTGCCATCAATTTCCCCAGCAATAAATTGGTATGTATTTCAGCTTAGCTCGTTTTAACGTTGCCACCATAAGCATTATCACACCACTGCGTGCTAATTGTAAGCCTATGAAATACGGCAATCTATAGATCGCTCCATAACCGCACTAAGTTAGCATAGGAATGGTCAATTAGACTAAGACTCTCAGCACACTGCTCAGTATTGAGTAGCTCTCGCGATCGGGCTAAGTCTGATAGAATTTTTCTATGAGCATCACTCCTAATGATACTTTGAACCCATGTTACAGCAACATTTCTTTGCCCATGAGTAACTTTTGAGACACGATGACGGGTGGTTGATGGATAAATAATTGCGGCACCAGCATCGAGTTTAAATCGTTGCTCACCATTCTCCAGTTCCATCACCAGTTCTCCCCCGTTATATTCATGCTTCTCATTCAAGAAGATAGATATAGAAAGATCCGAACGGTAAAGGGCCCCCTGGCCCATTATAGGATTATCAGTATGAGAACCATAGCTCATTCCGGTTTTGTATCTAGCATAAAAAGGAGCTGCAATACGCAAAGGTAAACAGACTTGTTGATACAAAGAATTACAAATAATCCTTCCAATGACCAATTTATTCAACTGATTTAGTTCGTATTCCGGAATAGTGAGCTCGAGATTATTTTTAACTCGACGCGCAATCGAACCGGCACTTGTCGAGCCATCATATTCAACAGCGTTTTTTACGAGTTCATTAATCTTCAAGAGATCATTAGTAGATAACAAATTATCAATAATGCTGATCATTTTATACGAGCACCCCGTTTAAAGTCGTGAATTAATTATCCAGCACTTACTCTAAAGGAATATACACTTTACGCAGCAGTTTGTTACCATCTAGAGAACATTCTGACAAGCTTACGTAATGCGCATACAAAATACATGGCGAGATAATCAAAATTCAGTTTCAATAGAAGATAACGCAATCGCCAGCGCTTATCTATGCTGGAAAATTGCCTTAGCGCGTGCCAAGGAGTTGTATATACAAGATTTTGATTACGAAAATGACGAACAAAGGGTAGCGGTTATTCGTGAGTATCTGTTTTTTCTTGTTCATGTGACAGATCGATTAACATATACGACATTAAACTCTGAAGAACGAATTGAATATATCCAAAAACTAGCGAATGAAACTGCTCGACACTATCAAAGAAACGCAGAGGAACTATTTGAACCCGGAGTCAA
Source organism: uncultured Gammaproteobacteria bacterium (assembly GCA_905478855.1). GTDB lineage: Bacteria > Pseudomonadota > Gammaproteobacteria > Arenicellales > CAJQKF01 > CAJQKF01. Next base: position 13,531 of record CAJQKF010000127.1, on the reverse strand, counting down.
TCATACAAGCATCTACTTAAGTGGGTTAAACGAAAGAATTAAGGAATACGGCACCTTAACTTTCGAAATCAGTATACCCGGTTATCAAATGCTCCGAAGTTTTGGCAGTCACTTACAACAGATGATGTCTTCAACTCAGTCTAATAAGTGGGTTATTGATCAAACCATTGAAATTGATGCACCCCAAGCCGTTTTTTCGTTGAGCAAGGGTATCAGCAGTCTTTTTTCCAGTTCAGGACACTCTATTCAAGAATGACTCATTCAGGAAAAATGTGCTCACCTTAAGACTCTGCGAACCTTTTAGCATTATCAGTACTTTGGTTCTGCGCATCCTCGTAACCCACAGAGTATGCCTCGGTAACCCGTTGCTCTTCTCTACTAGGGTTTCCAAGGTAACCACCCATCCAACCCAGTATATACTCTCTGCAAACACCTGATTTTTCGAGTCCATCAATAGTCTCGTAGTATTTCTTATTCACGTCTTAGCCCCTTATGCAAATGTACTTTTTTAAAAAACTAGAGTGTCTACAGATATGCTCCTTCCGGCAATATCTCAAAGGTGAGACACCCGCGTAAAAAACCCGGCTAAGCCGGGTTCTTTACTCTATCGAACATCTAGGTTTAAAAAATTATTGTCGCTGGCTTGGCACGCTAAGCGGCACGCCAGTGTTCATTACTGCTTCATATAGCTCAAGAGCTTTGTACTCAGGGCCTTGTGGCTTAAATGCGGAAGCACGAACCTGATTATTACATCCACCATACCGTCGATGAATAGTCCCAAGGGGTTTACCGGCAAGCGACCACTTCGTTCGATACACTGGAAATCCAGTTGTGTGACCGAGACCAGCACTTAATACATCACCACGAACCTTCTGCCCTGATGAATGTACGTGACAATCGGCGCATGAAAAATTCAACTGGCCGCGTTTAGCCCAGTAAAATTGTTTGCCCTTCTCATATATTTTCTGGGCACCCGGGTGGCTGACATCAACATTCATTTTTTGACCGTTGAATTGCTCGCGGAATGCAATAACTAATCGAGCAATTTTACCGTGTTTCAGATTGGTGATAACTTCTTCACCATTCTCCTCTAAACAACGATTAATATCTCCAACAACCGTATGCAATTCATCTGTTTCTGCCTCGTACCATGGATATGCAGTGGCTGCCGGCCATTTTGCTGCACAGTCGGCAAAGGTTTTTCCATTCGCAAATGGCGTCGCCCATTCCTTACGTCCTTTTTCAACATGTTCCTCATAAGGAGGAAAATCTAAAAGAAGCTCCCAATTACCGCGCCGATCCGCATACTGCGGCAACGCATTAACACCATCTTTATATTGTTCTAACGAAACGTCTTTAAAGCGTTCAGCGAAGAACCCTTGAAATGCTGCGATATCATCCACGGGAGAAGAATATACAGCAGACGAAAGAGAAGCTGTCAGAAGCATGACAAGCCCTGGAATTAATTTTTTCATATTTTATCCTCCTAGAATATTTAACTTAATAATCAAGTAAAACACTCAGCGGTTTAACTTACGGTCGCTTCGGCACTGTCCGACTCACCTTTGTTGTCAACCCAAGAAACGGATACTGTGTCTCCAGACTTGGCGCTCGTCAAATTTGTAGTTACTAATGGGTTAGCGGAAACACCTGGTCCTAAATGGGCCTGGGCAAACTCTTCTCCATTCAAACTAAATTTCATTGTGGTGATGAAATGTTCTGGAACTTTCTCGCCTGTTTTGGCGTCTTTACGCAGCCCTGTTTCCATCGGGTGTTTTGCAAGCACCAGCACGTCGTGGCCGCCGGATTTGCCTGCTTTAATTTTCATTTTGGTCGCCATTTATTCTCTCTCTAATATCAAATATGATAATACAAATAGTAAGACAGTGGCCTAACCACCGCATCCACCAACCGTTACTTTAATTTCTTGAGTGGCTTTATAAAGCTTACCGCCAGACTGCACTACACAGTGAACCGGAGATGTTGTACCCATTTTTATGCGAACACTATAAACACCACCAGCTGCCGAACCAAGTTGCACTAACGAAACCATTGGAGCTGGATTTTTTTCCGCAAGAACAGCAATGGCTTCGGCTGGTAAGGTAGTCGTAATCTTTACAGGCACCACAGCGCCGTTCTCAGCTTGTAAAGGTGCTTGAATGGTAATTGCATCACTATCAGTCATCTCTGACGTGCCAAACGCAGCGTTTAGTGCATCGTCAACAGTGTTTGCGGTAATAGCAGCCTCAGGCCAATCTGCAGCAAACACACTGATTGGTGCCAATAAACCCATGCTCGCCGCAGCAACTAGGGTAGAACTGGCAACAGACGCTTTCAAAAAACTTCTTCTTTTCATGTTTAATAATTCTCCGTTAGTTTCGCCTATATCGCTTCAAAAGCAAATTCGCCGAATATGCTTATTCAAACGATTAAATTGAATACAGAAACTCAATAATTGTTTCGATATCTTCATCTGAAAGGATTTTATGTTTACCAAACGGTGGCATCCGCGAAGATGAGTTTACTGTTGTTGGATCATAAATTTGCGATCGTAATTTCTCGCGATCAGGAAATCGTTGTTTCATCGCTACCAAAGGTGGACCAATATTACCTCCTTGCGGAAATCCCTCTGGCCAAGCATCCATTACCATAACGTGACAAGCTAAACAGTTACCTTTTCTCCGATTAACAGAAAGACACCATCCTTTCTGAACCGTAGTTGGATTCTTTAGTGCCTTACAACCTTTCTCGCTAGGAAAACTTTCTGCAAATACATTGGATGCGAAAGAAGAACCGACAGTCATGACGATAGCCAGCACTACAGTGTTTAAGGTCATTTTAAACCTCAGCATATATTACTCCTCCCGAAACTTTTATAATTTAACGGCACAATATCGGTTAAGAATTCTAAAAGTGCCCTTTTTCGTCTACAAACCCAAACAAAACTGCATACATCTGTAAAGCGAGTTACAAATCTTACACATTCAACACGGAAAGGCAAGTAGACCGAATTACATTTGTACCGATTGTCTACAATGAGGACACTTCCGATAGGTTTTATATCCCTAAAGTAATAGGGAACTACATTTAAAAACCGAATGTACGGCGTGCATCACTATTAAAAGTGGAAACAACAAAACTTGACAAGGGTTATCTGTTTCCATCTCGGCAAAAATTTAAACCGCAATGTCGATCATGAAATGGATTTGGGACGTTCATCATAGCGGCGCATTAAATCATTAATTTCTTCCTGTTTTGCTTCGATACTTGAGCGGAGATAGTAGCTTTCTCCCGCATGCTCTAATGCTTTTACTAGCTCCTTTTCAGCCTCCGGTAGTCGGTATCGTAAAATAAAAAACTGGGCCCTGGACATAAAAGCTTGAGCTAGATGTCCAAGTTCTCCGTTTACTCGACTCATCATCGAATGAACATTTGCGTTATTCGGCGTCTTACGCTCTAGCTGCCGAAGAACTCTACGAGCATCGGTAAATTGTTGCGCCGCCAAAAGAGCCTCGGCGTGATAATGCAAAACTACAGGATGGTCTGAGAAAGAATTACTCATTTTTTCTAGCCGCCGCAAAGCGCCGGAAATATTTCCTGCCGATAACTCAATCTGGGCGTAGCCCAATCCATATCTCAAGGAGTCAGGGTTTTTAATTAACAAAGATTCTATTAATCCTCTAGATCTATCATACTGCGCGACTTTCATTGCCGCCATGGCTTCTCCGTAGATCAGATGAGATTTTTCGGCGTCGACAGAATCTATTATCTGCTGTCTAAACATATCCGCTTGTTTTAACGAACTATCGCCACTCAATGCTCTTATCCTAGCCCGTATATGCAAAAACTCAGCATTAGTAGCCACTTCGGTTGCGGGAAACTTGCCCACTCGTGATTCTGAATCAGCAATACGACTTATCGAAAGTGGGTGTGTTCGTAAATACTCAGGGACATTACTAGCATGTAATTCAGAAGTTTTTTGTAACTTCAGAAAAAAGCGCGGCATGGCATGAACATCAAACTCCCCTTTTGATAATAATTCCAATCCAATAGCATCTGCCTCCTTTTCAAACTCCCTGCTATATTTGAGTTGGTCAGCGACCACGGCAGCATTCGCTCCGACTAGCGCTGCCGAACCGATCTGTCCACCAACAAGTATTGCTCCCATCATTGCCGCGACAGCTGGCAAGGTCCTCTGTTCGGCACGCTCAAATGTACGCGGCAAATGCCGTTGGGTAATATGCGCTATCTCATGTGCCAAAACAGATGCCAGCTCACTTTCCGAATCAGTGCGGGTGATGAGACCGGTGTGGACGCTGATCCAGCCTCCAGGAACAGCAAAGGCATTTAAGTTGTCATCATCTATAACAGAGAACTGGAACTTTGATCTAGAAAGACCTGTAGGTCCTAAAAGGCGATCGCCAAGACCTTCTATATAGCTGGCAATTTCTGGATCACTTACAAAAGCAAGCTGGGAACGTGCGCTACGTATAAACTGACGGCCGAGTTTAATCTCGGTAAGTGAATACTGAACGTCTTTTTGTACTACCCCTGATAACAATGAGGAAGCTGCAGTCGATGTGCAAAACCCGAGTATTGTGATGATAATTAAATTTCGAATCATAAATACACCCCGCTAAAACTAAATAACGTAATTAGAACACAATGACTGGAGAATAAATGGTTAAACCGTTTTAATTTACAGGGTCCTGAAGTTGTGTCGGAAAAGTGTGAAGCGGGTAGTAATTATCTGCCTTTTTTCTTCATTAGAGAACTAAGGGATGTAATACGACTTAATACAGCTATGTAATGTGTTTGCACAACAGGTTAATAATTAATTGCTTATTTTCTAATGCACTTTTATAATTTCACAAATACTTCACCAACAAATTTATTCACGAGGTTTGTCATCTATGTCCGAGTTTGACCATCAGGTTGACGTAAGAGGATTAAATTGCCCACTACCTATCTTAAGGGCAAAAAAAGCATTAGCGAAAATAAATATCGGCGAGACACTTGAGGTTCTTTCTACGGATCCCGGTTCGGTAAAAGACTTCGAAGCTTTTTCCAATCAAACTGGGAACGAGTTACTGTCCTCCGAAGATAACAATGGCGAATTTCGATTCCTACTCAGGAAAAGTTAATTTCGTTGGAAGTGGATTCGATATTAGCTGAAACACACCCAAGTGGTTGCTATATATTTTGAACCAGAGAGTAATTTGGCAGATCGGTGAAGATGGGTCCAGAAAGGCGGAAAAAGAATCAAGGACCCAGCCTCCGGTTTGATTGAAATATCTTGATACGCAAAATTGAGCTCACCACCCTCACAAGTAACCGAGTTTAAATACCATATAGCGACAAGCTGTCTCTGACTAAACGAACCGGGACCCGAATCTATATGCCAATGATAGTAATCTCCTTGAGTATATCTTTGCAAATGGTAACCGGTATCTTTAAAACTATTATTTAGGAAAAAAGGGTGTAGTTTAGAGATTTGGGTAAGCGCAGAACCCAGTGATTGGAACAACAGCTGGTCCACATCGCGCCAATACTCGACACCGGATACACGAACATCAACGGTTGACTTAATTAACGGCGCGGCTACACCGTGCTGACCAAGTTGACCTTGTCTATGGTCCCCAGATCTCTCTTCGAAACGAGAGATCATCTCTTCACAGCTTCGATTACCCAACACGTTCCGCGCCATATAAACGAAACTTCCGGGCTTGATTTCCTCTATCAACATACAATTCTGAAAAACATAAATAACAATTTAGATCTACAAAAACCTTAGGCCAAACGAACTACATAATACCATTCGAAAAGTCCTCAAATTTTCACCGACAACCACCGCACGATCAGGTTACAAAAACAAACTTTTTCTTGAGTTTTGTAAGAAGACCATAAGCAGCAAAATAATGGTCCCCCAAATCGAATAAGCCCAGACACCCGAATCAAACTATGACCTCTAAACCAACCCATCGTGATCGTATTCTGTGCATGTCTGAAAAATTGTGCTTGAGAAAGCAGCATAACAAATCAGAGCGACAAACTAACCGAACATTGTTGACTCGGTAGATCGAATATTAGAATCAATGAGTTTAAGAGTAACGCAATATCCTATAGATACGAAAGCTAAATGCAAACAGAGCTATATGTAACATTTGTTATCGCATTAATATTGTTGCCAAGATAAACAATCATCAGTGGAAGAAAAAAGCACTTAACTAACCACCCTCTTATCGGCTGCCAAAAAAATGCTGCTGTCATTAATTCTTTTTGTTTCGTAATAATCTACCTAGCACGTAATATTCGCCTTTCGGATCTAATTGCAGTGCATCAACCAAACATAAATAGGGCATCGACAGAACGATTATCCAGGGTATTGTCGGTGAAAAAAAGCCCAGAAAGGTTTATAAAAATCACCTGCATACTCAGGCAACAACCAGTACAAAAAAAACAATGATAGCAAACATAGAATATAGGGCAAAAAGCTTTACCGGCACCCGTGTAAAGTTCTCACTTTTAATATACTCAAAAGTAAAGCGGCACATGGCCGCCTTTCTTATCAGGAACACTGGTTATCAATTTACTTTAGGATCCAATTCCCCATTAACATAGCGCGCAGTCATAACTTCTAAATTCAAAGTAGATATTTTACTTGCATTTCCAGCCGTATTAAACGCTTCGTAACGTTCAATACATATCTGCTTCATGGCAGCAGTTGCCGCTGCAAGATATTTTCGTGGATCAAAGTCTGACGGTTTTTCGGTCATATGTCGTCTGATTGCTCCGGTAGACGCCATTCGCAAGTCTGTATCGATATTAACTTTACGAACACCATGCTTTATACCCTCGACAATCTCTTCAACAGGCACCCCATAGGTTTCGCCCATATCTCCGCCATTCTCGTTTATGATTGCAAGCCAATCTTGAGGGACCGAACTAGAGCCATGCATAACCAAATGAGTATCTGGAATACGTTCATGAATTTGCTTAATACGATCGATTGCCAATATATCCCCCGTAGGAGGGCGACTAAATTTGTATGCGCCATGGCTAGTACCTATCGCTATTGCAAGAGCATCAACTTGTGTGTCACGCACAAACTGAGCAGCTTCCTCCGGATCGGTTAGTAGCTGGTCGTGGGTCAATATGCCTTCAGCACCTGATCCATCTTCTTCACCAGCTTCGCCCGTTTCTAGAGAGCCCAGGCAACCCAATTCTCCCTCAACAGACACTCCACAGGCATGGGCAAGATCAACTACCTTTCGTGTGGTCTCGGAATTATATGCGTAGTCCATTGGAGTCTTCATATCTTCACCAAGGGATCCATCCATCATGACGGAGCTGAAGCCAAGTTGAATACTACGTTGACACACGGCCGGCGAGGCGCCATGATCCTGATGCATACACACTGGGATATGTGGCCACTCTTCAATTGCTGCTTGAATCAAATGGCGCAAAAATGGGGCTCCAGCATAAGCTCTAGCCCCCGCAGATGCCTGCACAATTACAGGACTATTCGTTTGGTCCGCGGCTTCCATGATTGCACGCATCTGTTCAAGATTATTAACGTTAAATGCGGGTACACCGTAACCATTCTCCGCTGCATGATCCAATAATTGCCGAAGCGAGATCAAAGACATACTATTTCCTCAATTTTTCAGTTGAAATTTTATAAACGCAAACTTAATCACTTCCACGTTCTTCTAATATAGCTACAGCTGGCAGCGTCTTCCCTTCCATAAATTCAAGGAACGCACCACCACCTGTCGATATGTACGATAGGTTATCTGCAATATTAAATTTTTCCACAGCGGCAATAGTATCGCCACCACCGGCAATCGAAAACGCATTACTTGCAGCTATGGCATCTGCTAATGACTGAGTACCTGAAGCGAATTGATCAAACTCGAAAACACCAAGCGGTCCATTCCAAACAATAGTTCCTGCGTCTTTCATTATCCGATCTAGCTGCATGCAAAAACCAGGACCGAGATCTAGAATCATATCCTCCGATGACACATCATCAACAGACTTAACTGCAGCTGGACTGTCAACTGAGAATGCGGTGCCACATACTACATCCTCAGGCATCGGTATTACGGTGTGTTGCTCTTTAGCAATAAGCTGTAAAGCTTTGGCCTCCGGAATCAAGTCCTTCTCAACTAAAGAATTTCCGGTCGGATGATCATTCGCCGCTAAAAATGTATTAGCAATTCCGCCTCCAACTATCAGATAATCGACCTTATTAATAAGGTTTTTTAAAAGCGTTAATTTTGTGGACACTTTAGAACCCCCAACGATGGCAACCATAGGCCGTGTCGGATTTTCGAAGGCAGCGCCCAATGCTTCCAGCTCTGTTACTAACAACGCACCAGCACACGCTATCGGTGCATATTTTGCAACACCATGAGTAGACGCTTGGGCACGATGGGCTGTACCAAAGGCATCCATTACAAAGACATCACAAAGCGCAGCCATTTTTCGGCTTAAACGGTCGTCGTTTGCTTTTTCTCCTATTTGAAAACGCACGTTTTCACATAGAATCACTTCGCCAGGCTGAACGTCGACCCCATCGATCCAATCCCGTTCAAATCGTACCTCACGACCTAGCAGTGTGGCCATGTGGCGGGCTACAGGTTCAAGCGAAAACGTGCTATCCAACTGTCCTTCGACCGGTCGTCCCAAATGAGATAGCAGTATAATTCCGGCCCCACCAGTAAGAGCAAGAGTTACAGTTTCGAGTGCAGCTCTGATACGAAGATCGCTAGATACTTCACCGTTTTTAATTGGGACATTCAAGTCCTGACGAATTAATACTTTTTTATTTGAAAGGTTCAGATCCGACATTTTAATCATCGTCATATGATAAATTCAGCTCCATATATCTCTATCGTTTTATTAAATACATTCACAAGAAAGAAGTTACTACTTTTTTATTTATTAGTTGAGCAAATCAGTTACGGCTGTAACAACATTATCAAGATTAAATCCGAAATATTCAAAAACTTCATCGGCAGGACCTGATTCACCAAAAGTATCTAGACCAAACGCACGACCATCCAAACCCACGTATTTTATCCATCCGTCTGTAACACCGGCTTCGATCGACAATCGCACACGAACATTCCGAGGAAGCACGTGTTCTTTCCAGCTTGCATCCTGAGAGTCGAATACATCGGTGCTTGGCATAGATACCACACGTACCTCATGGCCCATCGAATCTAACTTCTCAGCTGCTGACATTGCTAAGCCAACTTCAGAGCCCGTCGCTATTATTATTGCATCAGGTGTACCTGAACATGGTCTTAAGATATAACCACCACGAGAAATATCTGCTAACTGCTCATCTGAGCGCTGCTGGAAAGCTAAGTTCTGCCGGGAAAACAACAGACTTGTTGGGCTGGCTCGATGTTCAATAGCATATTTCCAGGCGACAGCGCTCTCTACGCTATCGCACGGACGCCATACAGACATGCCAGGCATTAAGCGCAGCGTTGCGGCTTGCTCTACAGCCTGGTGTGTAGGTCCATCTTCACCTAATCCGATAGAGTCGTGTGTGAACACAAATATAGACCCAATTTTCATTAAAGCGGCCATACGAAGCGCATTTCTAGCATATTCAGAAAACATCAGGAATGTAGCGCCATAAGGAATGAAACCACCATGCAAAACTAAACCGTTCATAATGGCAGCCATCCCAAACTCACGAACACCATAATTTATGTAGTTACCATCCGCATCCGCAGAGGTAAGAGGCTTTGAATTGCTCCACAAAGTAAGATTAGATCCAGCTAGATCAGCTGATCCACCGATAAGTTCAGGCAAGCTCGGCCCAAACCCATTTAACGCATTTTGAGAAGCCTTCCGACTAGCAATAGTTTCCTGTGACTCATTTACAGTGGCAATATATTGTTTTGATGTTTCCTCCCAACAAACGGGTAACTCGCCTTTCATACGGCGTAAAAAATCATCTGCAAGATCAGAATATTTTGCTTGGTAGCCCTTGAACAATGATTGCCACTCTACTTCTCTCAAATCACCTTGTTTGCTAGCATTGTAGGCCGCATAGATAGAATCTGGAACTTCAAAGGGGGGATAACCCCAACCTAATTTTTCACGGGCGAGTACTATCTCATCTTCGCCTAAAGGAGCTCCATGACTGGAAGATTTTCCTTGTTTATTTGGGGAACCGAAACCAATGACGGTTTTACAACAGATAAGTGTTGGTTGTTCTGTATTTGAGACAGCCTGTTCAATGGCGGCTGTAATCGATGCTGCATCGTGGCCATCTATATCTTCGATAACTTGCCAACCATACGCCCGAAATCTGGCCGGGGTATCATCCGTAAACCATCCTGCCACCTCACCATCGATAGAGATTCCGTTATCGTCCCAAAATGCAACCAATTTACCTAAACCGAGCGTACCTGCTAAAGAACAAACTTCGTGAGAAATACCTTCCATCAAACATCCGTCACCGATAAAAGTCCAGGTACGATGATCAACGATTGAAAAATTCTCCCGATTGAACTGAGCCGCTAACACTTTCTCCGCAATTGCCATACCTACTGCGTTAGATATGCCCTGCCCTAATGGCCCTGTAGTTGTCTCAACACCTGGTGCGTATCCATATTCAGGATGCCCTGGTGTTTTCGAATGCAGCTGTCTAAATTGCTTCAGATCATCAATATCAACAGCATAGCCGGTTAGATGTAACAATGCATAAATCAACATTGATCCGTGGCCATTCGATAAAACGAATCGATCTCTATTAACCCACTCGGGGTTGTTCGGATTATGTTTTAGATAATCACACCAAAGTACTTCTGCGATGTCAGCCATACCCATAGGAGCACCAGGATGCCCGGATTTTGCTTTTTGCACGGCATCCATACTTAATGCTCTTATCGCATTCGCTTTATCACGACGCACGACTCCATTATTTAGTTGACGATCTGACATAGTTATCTCATTAAATTGTTTCATATATTGGCAGAATTACACGACAGTTATTGCCGATTAGTCTGCAAAGCTAGAGTCCGAGGCTAAATAACAAAGGGAGTTCAAGCAAGACGCTAGGCTAAAGACTGCGAATTATACCGCGTACAGTCCTAATTTTTTGTTCTACGGGTGGCTGATAGCAAGTTATTTCGCTACTTTTTATATGTTGAAAGGCTACTATTCTGGCTAAACACCCATTCACTCCACTTTTCGAACAGTTCGGGTGTACAGGCAGCAACTACCGGTTTTTTTCTAAGTGTTAAACAATTTACGACTTCATCGTCGAAAGTCCTCGATACGCCACCGGCTTCTTCTAAAATTAAACTGCCGGCAGCATAGTCCCACAACTTTTCGCCACCGTGTAAATACAACTGAAAGCGCCCCGCGGCTAACCAACACCACTCCAACACACATGAACCTAGGTTTCTTTGCGAACGATAAGGCGGATTTCGAATTAATCTATTTGAAAGAGACTCGGTTAAACGCTTGTAATCAACATTAGCGACGCAGGCGGATAATCTATTTGGCGAGGGGTTTTGTGTAAGTGGTTTTCCATTAACAAATACACCAGAATTTCTCTTAGCTGCAAAAATCTCGTTCCGAACGGGGTCATAAATAATTCCCATCGTGACAAATCCGTCTAGCACTAATGCGAGAGAAACTCCATAGAATGGAAATCCTGCTACAAAATTTGTGGTTCCATCCAATGGATCCAAAACCCAACAAGGTTCATCCAAATTCAGCAGTAACGCACTTTGTTGTACATGCGTCATTTCTTCACCAAGAAGCCTAATATTGGGCCAAGAATTCTGCAATCGTTCGGATATCGAAGCTTGTATACCTAAATCAACACTGGTAACAATACTTCCATCGACCTTGGTATGCTGGCTTCTTGAAAGGTTCGAGAGCGCGAGGTGATCATCACTCACATCTTTAACAATGCGACAAACTTCATCTAAATTAATTTGTACCATTATGCACCAATTATTAAACTCGGCTCAGAAGTTTGTAAAAAAAAAGTATAGTCAGGTTAAGGGCCGCCTTGAGAAAGAAAGCCCGTTTATATCGTCAATGGAAATTTTTTTCTGCGATGTGAGTCAGATTAGTTAAATCATTTATCGACCCCACCAATTCATCAAGTCGATATGGCTTACTCATATAACCGCTTGCCCCTAAACTCATCGCCTGATCACGATGACGCGCACCTGAACGAGAAGTTATTATTAGAATAGGCACATCCTTTAAGCGTTCATCACTACGCACTCGCCCAGTGAGTTCAAATCCGTCCATACGTGGCATCTCTAAATCCACCAAGAGAATATCTGGGACCGTATGACGAAGTTGCTCTATGGCGTCCACACCGTCTTTTGCGAGAATAACTTCGTAATCGTTATTTTGCAAATCACGACCCATAACGTTCCGAACAGTCATAGAATCATCAACAACCATGACTGTCGTTGAGTCCGATACGTTCTCCTTTACGTCGGTTGTATAAGTATCTTCCTGAACGCGCAGAGTGCGATGTTGCCACAGATCCGGGATATCTAAAATAAGTACGATGCTACCATCACCCAGCATAGTTACGCCGCCAATACCCGGTATTTCGGACAGCATTTCGTTTAAAGGCTTCACTACTATTTCTCTTGTATCAGAAACCGATTCAACCATAAGAGCAATTTCCCTAATACCCGCGCGCACAACCACAACTTTTGTAACTTTATCGTCGGAACTAAAAAACGGAAGACCTAACCTTTGAGCGAGATTAAGAACAGGCAACCGCTCATCGTTATACAAAATATATGCATCGGCATCATCATCGCCCGGCATCACATCACCAACTGGTACTCTTAAAACATTGAATATTAATCGAGCCGGCAGTGCAAACATTTGCTCTCCAGCGTAGACGAGAAGCGCGTGACTAATAGCAAGTGTAACCGGAACACGTAATGTAAAAGTGGTTCCATGGTCCTTTTCACTGGATACCGTAATTGAACCGCCTAATTGCCGAATCATATCAGCAACAACGTCCATGCCAACACCACGACCAGATAGTTGCGTAATTTCAGTCGCGGTGGAAAGGCCGGGGGTAGTTAGAACACGCATAAGATCTTCATCGGTCATATCTTGTCCGGCTGGAAGTAATCCTCGAGTACGCGCCTTGTTCTCAATTGCACATCGATCTATGCCACTGCCATCATCCATAAAATTAATGACGATGTCATTGCCATCTTGTTCCATTGTAATTGTTATAAGCCCTTCTTCCGGCTTCCCTGCAGCAGCACGTAACTCGGCATCCTCAAATCCATGCACGATTGCATTACGAATCATATGTTCAAACGAAGCCGACATCTGATCTAGGATTTTTCTATCAACCTCAACGTGCTCACCGGTAACTACAATGCGCACATGGCGCTCAAGTTGTCGGCCAGTCTGGCGAGTCAAGTGTCTTAATCTAGGCACCACACTGGCAAATGGAATCATTCGTGTTCGCAGCAAGTCTTCCTGAAGCGAATCGGAGATA
>CAJQKF010000126.1 GCA_905478855.1 uncultured Gammaproteobacteria bacterium | reverse complement strand
TTGCGAATCCGCGAAGATTGTGAGCAAATTCGGTGCTGCGGCCAACGACTTTCTGTGCGCCACACAATGGGCTGAAACGCTTACCAATTCTGATGACCTTTTCGGATCGGCGGCTGATTTTGATAAGCTATTTAAAGAAACCTTTGAAGGCTATAAAAACGTTCCGTATCAATCTGCTCAAGCAGCAGCTGCTGTAATGGTCTGGAAAGATGCTTTTGAACGAGCAAACAGTTTTGATCGTGCGACAGTTCGCGATGCGCTCTCTGCTACCGATATGGCGACATTCTACGGCAACATAAAATTTTCTGAAGCTGGAAACAACATTGCCAAGCCAATGGTACTTCGTCAAATTCAGGACGGTAGTTTTAATGTAGTTGCCCCACTAAAATGGGCCTCACATGATTTCAATTATCCACGCACTGTAGAGTAGAGAAGTATATTCAACCTGTTACTCGGATTCGGGTAACAGGTTTTATTTTTTATATCGACATACTTTGTTCTTCTGTCGATAGTGTAACAAGAAACCGTTTATCACCGGACCGCTATTATGTTAGACAACATCGCGATTCTTGTGGCAGCCCCTCAATTTAACGTTCAACTATTGCTGGACGGATTGTTTATCGGTGCCATATTCGCTTTAGCTGCTTACGGGTTAGCACTCGTTTGGGGCGTAATGAATGTAAAAAACCTTGCCCAAGGCGAATTTGTAATTATGGGTGGTTACATCGCCTTCGGTCTTGAGAAAGTTGGCATTCACCCGATTCTTTCGCTCATCCCAACCATAATCATAATGTTCGCATTCGGGTGGCTCTTATATGTGTTAATCATTCGTTGGATAATTCAACATGATATGTTCACCTCACTATTGGCAACATTCGGTATCGGTTTGGTGATACAGCAAGCATTAAATTTAATGTTTGGCCCTGAAATACAAACACTCAATTCAGGACTCGAGATTCGCTACATCATGGACGGCATGGTTACCGTGTCAGAGATCAAAATAGTTTCTTTTGTTCTGTGTTGTATTCTTGCGCTAATCGTAGTTCTGTTCATGAAGCGCAGCCGAATGGGTCAGGCAATTCGCGCAACATCACAAGATGCCCGCGCAGCCAAGGTAATGGGCATTGATACTGAGCGAGTATATGCCTTTACATTTGCGCTAAATGCTGCAATTTGCGGCGCCGCAGGTGTACTCATATCAATGATTTGGCTAATCCAGCCGTTCTACGGAATAACCCACTCCATACGTTCTTTTGTTATCGTTACGGCCGCCGGATTCGGTAATTTGCCCGGGGTTATTGCTGCGGCATTTGGCCTCGGTTTCGCCGAACAATACAGCGGTTTTGTTCTCGGTGCCGAGTTTCAACAGGCAACCGTTGTAGGCCTACTCATAGTGATACTCGTATGGAGACAAATGCAAATGGCACGATCCAGGCAGGTTGTAAAATGAAAAAAGAAACTATGCTACAACTGGGGATTTTGATATTTGGTGTAATTGCGCCAATGTTAATACCTTCACTCTCCTTTCAGATATCCATACTCTGGTTAATGATTCTATTTGCGCTAACATGGGATATGATGGGTGGACAAATGGGTTATAACTCCTTAGGCAATATTGCCTTCTTTGGATTTGGGATGTATATCTGCGCAGGCGTGCAGGTTGGCTTGTATTACGATCTAGCAGAATATACATCACCGTTTACCACAATAAACGCAACATTTACACCTGACCAATACTACACCGGATTATTTCTTGGCATTATTGCAGCGGCCGTAGGTTGTGTGTTTATTGCTCTTATTTTAAGTACCTTTCTGTTTGGTTTACGTGGTCCCTACTTTGCTATTGGTACACTCGGTGTTGCACTTGCGGCCGGCGAACTAATTGGTGCATGGGAATATATCGGTGCAGGAAGCGGAATTTCAATTCCGGTACATCCGGGTGAAGCGGGTGAAAAAACTCAACTATTCTATTACCTCACACTCTTCGCAATGATTGGAACATTTCTATTCGTAAAATGGCTCTATGGAACCCGCTGGGGACTTGCCATGAATGCAATACGTGACGATGAAGAAAAAGCCGAGGCAATGGGCATTCACACCTATAGATACAAATCGATGACTTGGGCGTTCTCTGCATTTTTTCTGGGGATATCAGGTGCACTATTTGGCAATATGACCGGTTTTATCGAACCATTAGAAGTTGCATTTCCAACCGTTACATTTGGTATTTTCATGGTTGCCATGGCATTACTTGGCGGAAAAGGAACACTTTGGGGACCGGTGCTAGGCGCAACATTATTTCATGTAGTTAAGGAAGTGACCTGGACATACTTATTGGGATGGCAATGGGTGGCATTGGGCCTGCTAATCGTTCTTAACGTTGTTTTCTTTCAGGAAGGCATCATGGGCTGGATGGCACGTAAGTGGCCAGAGCGATTTGGTTTATCGGTGGACTCTCATATGAGTCGATCCAAACAGTCCGAGGAGGCGTCATGAGCTCGATTGAAATTAAAAATGTCAGTAAATCATATGGTGGGGTTCACGCTAATACCAACATAAGCATGTCGATACCGTCAGGCAAAATTACTGGGCTTATTGGTCCAAATGGCTCAGGTAAAACGACATTATTTAATTCTGTAGTGGGCTATCATCCAATCGATAGCGGCTCAATTCAGTTCAAGGGTAAAGAAATTTCGAAGTTAAGAGTCCAGGAAATTGCTAGACTCGGTATGCTACGAACCTTTCAACAAACCCGTATCTACAGCAAAATGGATTGTGTGCGAAACATGCTAATCTCGATTCCGCATAGAACCATGCAGTGGCATGAAATGCTAAAACCGTTCACGCCAGAGCTAACCGAGAAAGCTGAGCATCTGCTTGAGTTTGTTGGTTTATATCAAAAACGGCATTTAATCTCGGGGGATTTGTCATTCGGGCAGCAAAAATTGCTGGAATTCGCAATGGCACTTATGAACGACCCAGAAATTTTGCTTTTAGATGAACCAACTGCAGGAATAAACCCAACATTGATTAATGGTTTGATTGATCGGTTATTACGAGCAAACAGCGAATTTGGTATTACTCTCTTCGTAATTGAGCACAATATGCGTGTAATTATGAATTTAGCAGAATCGATATATTGCTTAGCACATGGAGAAATGCTGGCCCATGGGACATCTGATGAAATACAAAATGACAAACGCGTTATTGACGCCTATCTCGGAGCACACTGATGACTGAGGATGTAACAAACATAGACCCAAAATCGTCTGGTTATCACACGGGTTCCGTAGAAACGGTTATTTCAGTTGAAGCGGTTATCGAGCAAGCAGAAAAACTGGGGAACGGTGTTACCCCAGCTGAACTGGATGGTATGATTAACGGCGAATCATTCGTTAGCATTGAATCTTTGAACGCAGGATATGGAAAAATGGAGATCCTGCACGACTTTGATTTGCGTATAGGAAAGGGTCAATCACTCTGTCTAATCGGCCCTAACGGCGCGGGAAAATCTACTATACTGCACGCAATTTTCGGTTTTAATCGAATATTCTCTGGAAATATTTTCGTTGGACACGGATCAAGTCGGAGAGATGTAACTAATATGAGCCCAAACCAAAAGCTTAGACAGGCTGGTATTGCTTATATCTTACAAGATAAGTCAGTATTCCCCGACATGACTGTAGAGGAAAATTTATGGATGGGTGGCTATTTAATGGATACCAAAGATCAAGCTAAGGAATCTGCAGAACGGGTGTTTGAAAAATATGATCGTTTAGCTAAACGGAGAAAAAAGCCAGCCAAAATCCTATCTGGAGGCGAACGACGACTGCTTGAAATCTCCCGAGCATTGGTCATGGACCCCGAAGTTCTGCTGGTTGACGAGCCGTCCATTGGACTTGAACCAAGGTTTATCGACATGGTTTTCGAAATCCTCGGCGATCTGCAACATAATGAAGGTAAGACTATTATTATGGTGGAACAAAATGCCAAGAAAGGACTCGAATTTGCTGACGTAGGCTATGTTCTTGTTTCAGGGCAAACAGCAATAGCCGGCAAAGGTGATGAATTACTCGAAAACCCCGAAGTCGGACGATTATTTCTCGGCGGATAACCAGAATCCATTCCGACTATTTTTCACTTCGTCTACAAACTTTCACGTAATTATCTCACTTATTAATCTTTGCCGGAAACACTCCTAGCCGGCAAAGATTAACGTTCTGGGACAACGGCTAAATGCAGCCGTTAGCGGACATGGACTGTAAGTATCGTAACCGATGTCGTCGAGTCTTATGGAGAGTCGATAAGCTGAAAATCAAATGAAGAGTTATGAGTAGATATTACACCTAGCTTCCAGAACTAAATTTCACATCGATGAAAGACTAAAACGGCTCAAAAACATATAACGAAAAGAGAGCGCCCTAAAAAGCCTTAAGTTCACGGATTCCACTTGGTGTTTCGATAACGGCAGTAAACCCTGGAACTGTAGATTCTTGGATATCTATTTCTAAATTATACACATTGAGTGCACTAAGAAGAGTAAGTTTAGCCGCCAACCATTTGGGTTTGGGATGACGCAAGACTATAGAACAAATGGAGCAACCGACCGATGGCATTGCCAATACAGGGGGATTGCTTTTCCACCAAATAGGGGTAGGAATACATCCACCGGCCGGTAATGCACCATCTTCCCGAAGAGAAAAACTCCATTCGTAGCTATCGCGGCTCATGGCAAGTGGCGATCCCCACAATTCACTATCTAGCTTCTCCAACATATCGTGCGTCGGTACATTTACAATCCATGTTAACAATACAGGCCCTCTGGAAATGCGGTCACGGAGTAACGGGCTGTCCATATCAAACCACCTAGGATGTACCGGACCCCGAGCCGATGGATTAATTGCAATGACTTCCAGATAACAATCGGCGCCTAATTGCATCACATGGTTATGGGTGCCCATATATTCATGCACACCGCCTTTGGGTATAACAACACCCAAATGCTCTTGAACATAAGCTACGCCTTCAGCAAGTGACTGCGCAACTATCACCAAGTGATCAAAACCGGATTTTTTAGAGTTTTCCGCCACGACATTTATTCCTTAATTACGCAAAGTTATCCCTAAATCAAGCATACTGGCAATACGTGCAGGTGTTTCTGCAGTCTTAGTCAATCGTAAAAATGCACGTCGCTCGGCATCATAAAGATCCTGTTCAGACCATAATGTTCCGGCATCGACGTCTCCTCCACTTACTATTTCAGCTATCTCCTTGCCAACGACCGTATCATGCTTGGTAATTATGCCTTTATCACGAGATTTTTCCAGCCATGCAGACATGGCTTGATATACGTCTCGCCCAGGCATGGATAAGCTCGCGCGGTTAGCTTTTATCAGGTTACGACCTTCGTGAACACAATAAATTGCCTCTTTTAACATACGATCCCGGTTCATTAGGTAAGTATCCGTATCACGCAGCATAGCTTGCGTCTTAGATTGATCCGGAGAACCCGCTGTTTTGCCGTAACCTAGATTCATAAATGCTTTCCAGCAAGCTTCGCTAATATCAGAGGAGCAACAACCTAGTTTTTCAACCCATCGATATAATGTTTCCTTACATCCGCCACCGGCAGGAACCAAACCAACCAGACTTTCAACCAAACCCGTCACCGAGTTTGCGTGGGCAACTACATGTTGAGCATGCAAAACCACTTCGAAGCCGCCACCAATTGACATACCGACTGGAGCCGCGACCACAGGAAAATTGGCAACCGCCATTTTGTGTACGGTTTGTTGAAAGTGATCAAGAAAGCGATCCAATCCATCAAAATCTCCTGTCTCATAAAAACTTCGCACCGAGCCCAAATTGACTCCACACGAAAAGTGTTGCGCATCATTGTGAACAACAACCCCCTTCAGTCCTAGTTCCGGAGTACGTTCGAGAGCGTCATTAAGAATAGCCATAGATTGTCCATCTAAAGCATTCGCCTTAGTATGAAATTCAACGATGGCACATTCTTCGTACTGATACCAGCTAGCCGACTCATTCCTATTTTCTGGGCGCAATGTATGTCTTGTTTGAGAAAATCGAATAACACCATCACCATGATTTATAGTCTCCCATGCGGTATTCTTTTGCTCTTCGCCTTGCCAAATACGACGCTGATAGTCGGTTTCATTTACACGGTAAAATCTCGTATCCGAATCATGTCGTGCATGTCGAATAATTTCAGGAATCTCACGACCTTCAGAATTCAAGCGGTTCACGAAGTATTCGAGACCAATTTCATCAATCAGTTCAAAAGGACCGGATATCCAGTTATAACCAAGCTTCATCGCATCGTCTATTGCCGAGGGATCATCGCCAACTTCCGGAATCAACGTGGCGGCATAACACAAGGTTTGCGACAATACACTCCAGGCATAATCGCCATAAATGCTTTTGTCTTTGATTAAACATTGAATGCCGTCCCGTTCAGCACTAAAAGCAATGTCTATTTGCGGGCGATCAAATCCTTCATACTGCCCGCTCTCGAAATTTATAACCTGTCGCTCTCCTGTATCGAGTGTGCGATAGAACCCCTGACCGCTCTTATTACCACGTTGATCATTGGCAATCATATTACTCATAAACGGTATAGGTTCTGACACACCATGAAAGGCATCACCTTCTGGGAGGATAGACACTAGGCTTTTTGCAACATCAGACATTAAATCAATGCCAATCAAGTCATAAAGACCAAATACACCAGTCTTCGGAATACCCATAGGTCGACCGAACAGAGCATCCGCAATTGGTGCATCTAGTTTCATTCGAAAAGCCTCATGCAGAGCCGTCTGTATGGCAAAACAACCTACTCGGTTTGCCAAAAATCCCGGCGTATCAGCGCAATTTACAACACCCTTACCCAAGTTCTTTTCACAAAACTCTGATAGCTTTGAGATAATTGTTGAATCCGTTTCACTCCCCTTTACTAACTCCAACAATCTCATAAAACGAACGGGGTTAAAGAAGTGGGTAATTGCGAATCGTTTTTTTAAGTCGACGCCCATTTTTTCAGTAAGCAGTCGAATAGGAATTGTCGAAGTATTCGATGTCAGAATCCCATCCCTTGATATCAATTGCTCAATATCAGCATACAACCGATGTTTGACATCCAATCGCTCAACTACAGCCTCAGCCACCCAATCGGCTTCACTGACCACGTGCAAATCGTCGCGAATATTACCAAGAGTAATTCGGTCTGCCAAAGCTTCGGTCATTAACCCTGGCTGTTCAGGATCCTTTAGACGTTCAAGCCCTCCTCGTGCCACCGCATTAACATCATCACCATCGCTAGGCAAATCCAATAAAAGAACATCAACACCACTATTGGCTACCTGACCCGCAATGCCTGCACCCATCGTGCCTGCACCAATGACCACAACTTTATTAAACATAAAAAATCTCTAAACTAAAACAATAAATTCAGTACAGCTTAGTCGCAACGTCTAAACCATGGAATCACAAGGCTGCGTTTCTAAGGGTTTACGGTATCGAATACCGTCCAAGTCGTTTCATTACAAAGCTTGCACATGAAATAACGGAAAAAAAAACCAGCAATATTAAGAAATGTGCACGTCAGGTTTTTTCATAGTGATGCATTTCATGATTATCATGATCACGCATCTCATCGACAGTATCAGTTACATCCTTAACTGCGGCCTCTAATTGACTAGCAATACTTTTATAATCAGAAGAAAAATCGATAGTATTAATGAGATGATTCAAGCGGTTACTGGCCCTCCACGCTGAGTGTTTTGCCCATTCGGCGTAAAGACTTTCCGGATCATCGACCAATGTTAAATCAATATGTCGATGCTGATCGTCTCCTGAAGTATCCATTGTAACATAGCCATTCACCATTGAAATTCTTTCACCCGGAGCCTTTAATGGCGCTCCACGATGAACCACCATATCGCCGTGAAGCGCAATAGCATAACCAGGGCCGGGGAAATTCGGTGCAACAATGCGATCATTAGGCAAACTATTTCCTGATGCGGTTATTTGTTCAACCTCGTCTTTGGTCCCCAGGAAATATTCAAACTCCCCACCTGACAAAGATTTAGGATCACTGACCATCATAACGTAATCCAACGGCAGCGTATCGTGGTGCCATTTATCAACGGCCTTATTCAGATCACTAGGACTAAAGTTCATATGCCCGAGATGCACCGGCATAGTATGAGGAGCGACATCCACATCGTAAATATCACACATCAATTCATTAATCGATTGATCTACGCATAAATCACGCAAGAATCGAGATCGATAACATCCACCACGAACCATATTCTCTATGCGTTCACAACTAATCGCATGGCTACGGAGTTTTCGCGCAACATCCAATAAGACTTTTGCGCCCTCGTCAGACAAAATTCTAAATGGAGACGATGCGGCTACGGTAGATGCTTTTGTTTTTATAACATCAGAATCATAACCTAGCTCAGCTAAACTAATGGTCGTTTGAGGTTTTTCCAATGCAAGATGTAGCTTGGGATCAAATTTTGGTTCATCTGTAAACCATTCATAGCCTCCGGGAACTTCACTCGGAAACGGCACCGCAATATGACTCATGCTAATCCTCAATCGAAATATGTTTTCTTAAAATGTCGCATAGAACACTAAGATGAGAAATAAATACCAGACTTTGCTAATAAAACTAACTCAAAGCTCAAGTGTTAAATCAACCCAATAGTAGGGATGATCCGATGCGCCAACCGGTTCAAACCCTGCGTCACGAACGGATAATCCCCGTGTAAGAATCCAATCAATTCGAGCCGCAGAATCTTCATCCCCCAAGCCCACAGCGATAGCGTCAACCGCAAAATCTGACTGAAGGAATACGGCCAAACTGGGAAATTTCCGTGAGATATTAAAATCTCCCAATAGTATAGCTTTATCGTAGCTACAAAACCTTTTCAAAATGATCTCCAGCTGTATTTCTTGGTCAACACGACGCGATAAATGAGTAGTCATAACTTCAACCGATTCAGTACCAATTAACACTTGAGCGGTGGAGAGTATTCGATTTCGTCGGCCTGTTGAATCAACCAACGGCTCATTGTACAGGTGGCGTATCGGATATTTACTCAGCAATCCGTTACCACGATCTTCTCGCAACCAACGGGATTGGGTTGGATAAAACTCTGACACCATGTTCAATTCTGATCCCAGCATACTTGCCTGATCAACGACAACGCCGTAAACAGAACCCTCGACCTCGTTTAAGCCAACGATATCCGTCTTTTCCAATACTCCGGCAATTCGTTTAACGTCCTTTTTACCATCAGTTCCTCGAGCACGGTGAATGTTGTAGGTTCCCACGCGTACAGAATCTACTGCTTGTTTATTTTCTCCGAGACTGAATGTTTTAAAGCTCGCTGCTACCGGTCGTCGAATAGACAAAACCCAAATCAGCAACCCAAGAAGAATAATCAGAAATGCTAGTAAAATAAGTGCCATATAATTAAACGAATTGTAGTCATGGGTTATTAAAACCGGTAGTCAAAGCACTCTAACTCTTCGGCCCAATGTTGGCTAACCAAGTCCTTTGCGCTACTTGAGTAGTATTCTTGGTATGGTTTGTGCGCATATGCATTTCTTTTTTCGAGTTTTGTGGCAATACTGAGTTTGTTGGCAATTTTTTCAAAATCCCCCACAAGGTTTTCAAAGCGACCTATAAAATCTAATCCGAGCTCACCATTCGATAATGTCATTAGCGGTAGTTGGTAAAATTTTCCGCGTTTTACTTCAAAACGTATAAAATCTTCGAAACTTTCAAGAGCCGCGATTTTGCGATGACGTGCGCGTCTCGACTTTTTTATCGCAGCATTGTATTCAGACACCAAACGATCATAGGGATTACGCACGAATGCAAATTTGTAATAATCATCAAACAACTCCTTAGGCATTCGAGTTTCAGCATCAATTAATGGCGAATGGCGGCCATAACGATATTTACGATAGTTCTTTGGCATACCAAAAAATCTTAGTGCAGATGATAGCTGAGTTTTTGCCACTGGGTTCGCAAAATCACTAAGAGAATGGACAATGCTCGTTCCGCCCGCTTTTTCGATATGCACGAAAATAAATTTTTTGTTATCGGAAATAATCATAATCTACTAATAAAAGTGCTTAGGCACTTATGCAAAATTCCTTAAGTGATAGCGTTTTCTAGTATCGATAAATCCTAGCGCATCACGATGATATTTTTATTGCATAACAGCACCCTTGGATATAGATTTTCACACTTATCTAAACACGTAACAATACCTAAACAACATGATCGAGGAGAAATTATGGCTACAGTAGGATTTATCGGACTCGGCAATGTCGGCGGAAAACTAGCCGGCAGTTTATTACGTAACGGCGTCGACCTGACGGTGCGCGATCTTGACACCCGGATTGCCCAGCCTTTCCTAGATAAAGGCGCCAAATGGGGTGAAAGCCCAAAGCAAATGGCTGAGAATGTCGACATACTGATCACCTGTTTACCAAGCCCTGCAGCCAGTGCAGCTGTATTAGAAGCCGATGATGGCGCGCTGGCCGGTTTATCCGCCGGTAAAGTTTGGGCTGAAATGAGCACCACCGACGAGCACGAAGTACTTCGTCTGGGCGAAAAAGTACGAGCAACGGGTGCTGAACCCATTGATTGCCCCGTATCAGGCGGATGCCATCGTGCGGCAACTGGGAACATAGCAATATTCGCCGGTTGCGAACGCCATGCATTTGAGAAAATTTTGCCGTTTTTGATAAAAATGGGACGACGAGTGCTACATACTGGGCCACTCGGTTCCGCATCGATACTAAAAGTTGTAACAAATTATTTAGCAACTGCAAACTTACTCAGCCTAACCGAGGCCCTGGTCACATCAAAAGTGGCGGGGATGGACATGAATACCACTTACGAGGCCATCCGAATTTCCTCCGGCAACTCATTTGTGCATGAAACTGAGAGTCAGGTTATTCTCAACGGCAGCCGAGATATCAGCTTCACCATGGACTTGGTATGCAAAGATATTGGATTATTTAGCGACGTTGCGAAACGAGGAAATTTAGATCTTGAACTCGCACCGGTAATGGTTGATATATTTAAAGACGGTATGCAACGTTATGGTTCACGAGAATTGTCGCCAAACATCATAAAAAGACTAGAAGAACAGGCAGGGGTGAATATTCGTGCCCCCGGCTTCCCACCAGAAATACTGGACGATGAACCCGAGGCTTCCGGGTATGAAGTGATACCTAAGGATCGTTCTACTTAATAGGTCAAGCCGTCCTATAACTAGGCTTAACGCTATTTATTAGGGCTGTTTCATTTCAAACGATATATTACATTCCGAGGATAAATACTCGTTTCAGCAAACAGCTCTGTTATCATCAGGATTTTTTGCAAAAGACGAATACTCTTTTGTATATGAGCATATTTACGAGAACTTAAGATAATCGTGACGACACCAAAGATATTTTTTCATATAGGGCTTGGTAAAGTCGCGTCGACCTATCTGCAAAACCGTGTATTTCCGGCTTTGGAGAATATTTATTACCTGCCTCGAGATCGTTTTCGTCGCCATCCTAAGATTGTGGCTAGCGGAAAATACCCTTCAATACTACTTTCCCGAGAGTCAGGGCTATATTTATACGAAAAACTAGATGATTTTAAAAAAATCTATCCGGACGCTTATATTTTATTGTTCTTTCGTCGTCAGGATGAATGGATTGCCTCCCATTACCGTCGCTATGTTAAAAACGGTGGATTACTATGCTTTGAAGAATACCTAGATCTAGAAAACGATAGTGGCATCTGGAAACAACAAAATTTAATTTACATGGATGCAATAGAAAAAACACGCAACCTATTTGGTGAACGACTTCTTGTACTTACCTACGATAGACTAAAAAACGACCAACAAGATTTTGTACAAAGGATCGCAGACTTTACTGGTGCTACCTTCGATTATCAGAACATATCACTAAAGCCTGTCCACTCTTCTCATTCTGAAAAAAAGCTCAAAGCGGCTCGCAAAATATCGAAATTACTGGGTCTAACCGACCCGGAAAGCAGTGCTGCACATCGGCCTTTTCATCGATTAAGAAGAAGACTTGAATTATTACGCAGTCATCTTATTCTAATGGTCGGGTCCTTACTTCCGGAGCGATGGGCAGAAACTGAAACTCTAACATCGACTGAGCAAAAGGACAAAATTCGCTCCTTCTACGCTTCAGATTGGCAAGACCTTGTGGAATATGAACAACAACAATTCAAATAACAGCTAGTTTCTCCCTCGCTATTTTATTTTCATTCACTTGACTCTATTATCCAACTCTCTCCCTCACCGTCATCACACCATTTTTTAACTGATGGATGACTTAAAACAGCATCGCAATACGATTGCAATTCGCCACAATCAAATTCAATTGTGCGCAATCGGGTAACCACCGGTGCGAAGAATATATCTACTGCACAGTATTCTCCAAATAAAAACGGTCCTTCATGTTTTTCCAAGCATTCAGACCAAATCTCCTTTATACGATTGATATCAGACATTAAGTAGGAAGAGGGAGTAATGGTGCGTCGCCCCCGAATGTTCATTGGCACAACACTTCGAATCGCAGCAAAACTTGAATGCATTTCTGCACATAAGCAACGCGCCGTAGCTCGCTTATCCTGATCCATAGGCCATAGCCCAGACCTTGGATATTGCTCGTACATATATTCAACGATAGCAAGTGAATCCCAAATCAATCGATCACCATGTTTTAGTACAGGAACACGGGCAGGTGCGGTACTCAGGGATTTGAGTATTGATGCTGTGTCATCACGAAATAATGGAACAACAGTTTCAGTAAATTTCGCGCCAACCATATCCATAGTTAACCAGCCACGCATCGACCAAGAAGAGTAGTTTTTGTTACCAATGATTAAGTGATATTGATTTGTCATCGTTTAAATCCAATGCTGCGATGTAGGTGCTGGTATAATAGTCTTTCTCTACATGTTTTTGCATACCGAATGCTACCCGCAAAGAATATATTTAGTCATCGAAAGTACTGGGCTCACCGGTTTACTCCCTCTCCATTTTTACCAATGTCAAAAGCCGAGATGGATATCTTGGGTTGGGATGAATGCGACATCATAATCGTTACTGGCGATGCATACGTGGATCACCCTAGTTTTGGTATGGCGGTTATTGGACGCGTATTAGAAGCTCAGGGTTTTCGGGTCGGTATTATCGCCCAACCGGACTGGCAGAATGCCGACGACTTTCGCCGACTTGGTAAACCGCGGTTATTTTACGGCGTTGCTAGCGGGAATATGGATTCGATGGTTAACCGTTATACGGCCGAACGACGGGTTCGATCAGATGACGCCTACACACCAAACGGTGCCGGCGGGCAGCGCCCCGACCGGGCCGTTATTGTATATAGCCAGCGTTGCCGCGAAGCGTATAAAAATGTGCCAATCGTCATCGGTGGCATAGAAGCCAGTCTTCGACGAATTGCACATTTCGACTACTGGCAGGAAAAAGTCCGACGTTCTGTTCTGCCCGACTCTAAGGCAGATTTACTTGTCTACGGTAATGCAGAGCGAGCTATCGTTTCGATTGCGCATCGGTTGGGCAAAGGCGAATCTATTGACACAATTCGCGATCTACGCGGAACTGTATTCATGAGTCAGTCGATTCCAGACGAATATACAATTATCGATTCAAGTACTATCGATACGCCTGGAAAGATCGAAACACCGCAAACTCCGTATGCGCGGAAAACAAATACAGATTGTGGTGAAAAATCTCAGGCCTCCAATCCTCCGGCTAATGTCGTGCCGCTATCTGACTTTGTTATCAAACCCAAGGGGCGTTCGTCAATAAACACGGTTGTACGCATACCTGCTTACGACGAAGTACGAAACGATCCCGTGCTTTACAGCCATACTTCGCGAATCTTGCATCTTGAATCTAATCCCTATAACGCCCGACCCATGGTACAAAAACATGGTTCCCGGGACATATGGATAAATCCACCCCCTATTCCGCTGGAAACTAAGGAACTCGATAAGGTTTTTGAACTACCCTATCAGCGTATCCCCCATCCATTTTATGGTGATGCAAAGATTCCCGCCTATGAGATGATCCGGTTTTCGGTGAATATTATGCGCGGCTGTTTTGGTGGATGTACATTCTGCTCCATTACTGAACACGAAGGACGTATTATCCAGAACCGTTCTGAAGATAGTATTTTGCGCGAGGTTGAGGCGATTCGAGATACGACACCCGGGTTTACCGGAGTTATTTCTGACCTTGGTGGTCCAACGGCGAATATGTGGCGACTAGCGTGTAAAGATCGTGAAATTGAACATCACTGTAGAAGGCTTTCTTGTGTTCACCCGGGGATCTGTAAAAATCTTAATACGGATCAAAAACCGTTAATAGAACTGTATCGCAAGGCAAGAACGCTTCCCGGAATAAAAAAAGTATTAATTGCATCAGGATTACGTTACGACATAGCCGTTGAAAATCCTGACTATGTAAAAGAACTCGTCACACACCATGTAGGCGGTTATTTAAAAATCGCGCCAGAACATACCGAAAGCGGTCCATTGTCAAAAATGATGAAACCCGGCATGGGAACCTACAATCGTTTTAAGGAAATGTTTGAACGGTTTTCCAAAGAAGCGGGTAAAGAACAATACCTCATCCCCTATTTCATTGCTGCCCATCCTGGCACACAGGACGTCGACATGTTAAATCTTGCGATTTGGCTAAAACAGCACGATTTTCGAGCAGATCAGGTGCAGGCATTTCTTCCTTCACCGATGTCCATGGCAACTGCAATGTGGCATTCAGGAAAGAATCCATTGAAACGGGTTAGGAGAGATGCAGAGGACATGTATGTCCCTAAAGGACGAAAGCAGCGCCGTTTACATAAAGCTTTTCTTCGCTATCATGATCCAGAGAATTGGCCCCTGTTACGAGAAGCTCTGAGAAAAATGGGCAAAGCAAACCTAATCGGCAACGGTAAACAGCACCTAGTACCAAATTATCAGCCCTCGGGCACCGGTAGGCGCCCTGAAGGCACACGAACTGCTTCAAAACAACGTTTTGTAACTAAACACACTAATAGTCAATTTAAAAACGGAGCTGGAAACAAATCTGGCGATACGCAAAAAAAACGGTCGCATCGCAAACCCAGTTAATTACGTACAATTCTTATACGCTAGAAAATTAAATTAGATATCAACACCGCTACGCGCGGTGTTGATTAAAAACTTACACCCCTACCAACACTCGAACAGCATCTAAACGAACCCGTGGTTGTGATGCGGCCTCGCTTACCGTACTCACCAGATGTTGCAGATGATCAATTTCTTCCTGTCTTACGGATGGATTGACCGCTTTCAAAGCGATCAATCGATCGACCTCTACCTGTAAATTTGCAACAGCTATAGATGCTGAATCTGTCAGCAAGCCTTTTGCTACCTTTTCTACATTAACGATTCCGGCTTTTATCGTTTTTTGTAATGCGTCTCGTTTTATATCTACAATCTGGCGACGAAGTTTAGCTTTAAGATTTATATATTGGTAACTCGAGACGTCATCATTAAATTCGTTGAGAACCTTGCCCGATTCATGCACCACCATATGATTTATAATCGGTGGCACACGACTAAGCACCTCCACATTAACAACGCCACCAACCTCAATTACAAAAATACACTCAACCGCGATTTCACTGCGCTTTAACCGGCTGCCGCGTAAGCCAGTCATTGCCGTATTACCACGCTCTGTATTCAGCACCAAATCACTTATTGCAACGACCAGCGGATGCTCCCAGCTCAAGAACTGAAGATCCTCATTTGCCAGAGCTGTCGCTCGACTGAAGGTTGCAACGGTTCCCTCATCAGTCAACCCGGGAATCGGTGTACTTAACCTTGGACCCGGCGTAATCAACACACTTCCTTGTCGATACGCTTCCATTTCAACATCATAACAATCAAACGCGTGAGACATCCATGCCTGTAATTCTGCTTTTGAATCCTCCTGTCGTGCAGTTTCGACTAATTCTGCAGCTAATTCGGTTCGGCAAGAGTGAAACTCAAGTAATCGATCCCGACCCAATTTCATTTCCTGTTCTAAGGAAAGTCGTGTTGAGCGTGCTTTTTCTACCAATACTCCAACAGTCTCATTATTGGTAAATAACTCATGCAGCACTTCATTGCCCAAACTATCAAAAACCATTTGATTAACGGTTCCAATCGATTCGAATGCATCGAGCCCCTGATGATAAAGCTGGACAAGACTTGAAACAGGGTGGTCTTCGACATACGGAACATGAATAAGCACGTCACCTTCGCGGCCAATTCGATCCAAACGACCAATACGCTGCTCAAGCAAATCAGGGTTTGCAGGCAAATCAAACAAGACGAGATGTTGTGCGAACTGGAAGTTTCTTCCCTCACTTCCGATTTCCGAACAAACAAGCACCTGACAACCATCATCTTGTTCGGCAAACCAAGCCGCCGCTCTATCACGTTCAACAAGATTCATACCCTCGTGAAAAACTGCAGCAGACAGTCCGGAACGATGTTTCAACCCTGTAGCTAGCGTTGCGGCAGTTAGTCGGGACGAGCAAATAACCAATGCTTTTTCTTCAGGCCGCCCTACTAGCCACTCGGATAACCAAGTTACACGAGGATCTCCTAACACCCAAAAGTCTTCGCCCTCAGTTTTAATGATATCTTGGTCTTCATTCAGCACCGAGTTCACGTACTCGACAGCCTCAGGCGATTTGATTAATGATGATGGTGGCCAATCCTGATCCGACGGCAATGGCCAAAAATGTACCTTTCGACCGGGAAAACCTTTTACCGATGCCCGTGTATTTCTGAACATAACACGACCAACACCATGTCGATCAAGCAGTTGATCTGTTGTCACTCGACGCCAATCTGCAGATTCTTCAGGGACAGCCGTTGTCTCAAGCGCAGATAATCCAAAATGGGAAATTTTTTCCAAATCATCCGGAGTCAAAGGCTTTGAAGAAACTGAACTTTCAACCAATTCCGCTACGGGTTGCAGCGTTGATTGCTCATGCATGAGCTCAGTGGGGTCTTGGTAACGAGCGGGGTCGAGTAAACGCAGTCGCGCGAAATGTCCCATAACCCCCAACTGGGCGGGAGTTCCTGTTAACAGTAATAATCCGGCAGAAACATGAGCAAGTTGTTCAATACAACGATAAGCCGGACTAACCTCTAACTCACTCCACTCAAGGTGATGAGCTTCATCAACGATCGTTAAGTCCCAGCCTGCTTTCACACATTGCTCATGGCGAAGGGGGTGATCAAGTAAAAACTCTCTAGTGAGAATTACAAGTTGTTCTTCTAAGAACGGATTATCATCTGAACCGATATTGCCATTTTGAAGTCCGCCGTCCATTGCATCGCAACGCTCGGCATCAAATACACGAAACATAAGGTTAAATCGCCGCACCATCTCAACCAACCACTGATGCATAAGACTTTCAGGAACAACTATAAGAACCCGCCGCGCCCTTTCTGTGATAATTTGATAATGAGCGATTAAACCGGCTTCTATTGTCTTTCCCAATCCTACCTCGTCAGCTAGTAAGACTCGTGGTGCAAATCGTCGTGCAACCTCATGCACAACGTAAAGCTGGTGAGGTAATAGTGCAGTGCGGCCACCTAACATCCCCCACAATGCTTGATGATACAGTCGATGACGGTTTTCCAAGGTACGAAGTCGTAATGAGAACCAGCGATCATCATCAATCTGACCATGAATCAATCGTTCTACCGGTCGATTAAAAGTTTGATCAGGAGAAATAGCTGTCTCCACTATCGTTCGCTCTTCTCCCTTTGAGTTATTGCAAAAGTAGATAAACACACCATCGACCTCCTCAACCGTATCCACCGCAAGCTCATCGCCAGAATCTACGCGAATCACATCCCCGCGAGAAAATAAGATACGTTCCAGTGGAGCGGTTTCCAGCGCAAAACTGTGACTTTCATGCTCTACACCAAAACTTAGGGATATAATTCGTCCTTCAATACGGATCACAGTTCCAAGACCTAATTCAGGCCGTGCCTGATTAATCCATCGTTGTCCCAAACTAAATAGATTATTCAAATTCTTCTTATCTCAAATCAGTTCAAAAAAACCGGGCTCGGCCGGCAGCGGAATTATAACCCGCCACGGGAATGAATTCGTATTCAAGGTGACTAAATTGCAAAAGATAATTTAATATACCAATTGCTTTTACATGACTCATACCACCATATTCTGTTCCTTCATACGTTTTACCAGAGACTATCTATATGTTACCAACTGACAGTGTTATTGACCTCCGGAGTGATACAGTCACACGGCCTTCGCAAGCCATGATTGAAGCAATGTCATCTGCTGTGGTTGGAGATGATGTGTATGGTGATGATCCAACGGTTAATCAGCTTGAACAAGAAATGAGCGAATTGACTGGAATGGAATCCGCCATGTTTGTGAGCAGTGGCACGCAATCCAACCTATGTGCTCTGTTAAGCCATTTACAACGTGGTGAGCAATTTATTATTGGAGCGGATTATCATGTTTTTAAATATGAAGCATGCGGCTCAGCCGTACTCGGAGGTCTCGCCCCGCAACCAATTTCGATACCGAGTAATGGACAACTAAGCTGGAACGACGTTCTTGCTGCGATCGCGCCAGATGATTATCACTTTCCTATTTCGAAATTATTAAGTCTTGAAAATACCTTCAATGGCATGCCAATACCATTATCCCACCAAAATATGCTGGCGCAGAATGCCAGACAACACGGTTTAATTGTGCATCTCGATGGGGCTCGGGCATTTAATGCGATTATCGCTCTTGATATCAGCATGAAAACACTATGCGAAGAACTCGACTCGATATCCATCTGCCTATCAAAGGGACTTGGAGCTCCAGTTGGATCTGTTTTATGTGGTTCGGCAGAATTTATAGCAAAAGCTAGACGGTACCGGAAAATGCTCGGTGGTGGATTACGTCAAGCGGGCCTATTAGCAGCGTGTGGACTCGTAGCTCTTAGACAAGAGGTGCCGCGACTAGGCGAGGATCACGATCGTGCTCAGCGGTTGGCCTTGGCTCTGCAAGAAATAGACGGTATTAACGTGCCGGAGGCTGCGCGCACTAACATGGTTTACATTGAACCACGGGAAAAAGATGCCGATGCATTTCACCAACACCTAGAAAGACATAATATTCTAATAAATGCGAGTAAGCCGAAAATGCGGCTAGTAATGCATCGAGATATTGATGACAGTTGCGTGCAGAAATTCATCGATGCCTGTGCGTCGTACTACCGGATGAAGCCCGTTTAGACACCGTTAATTGCATCGAGAATTCGATCCCGGTATTCGCCAGTTTCACTGCCATTAGACACAATGAAGCGAACCACACCGTCTTTGCTAATGACAAACGTATTGGATGAGTGATCAACGGTATATTCCAACGAAGACTCGGGTGTATCAACCTTTTGATACACCACTTTGTATCGGTTAGTAACATCCGCTATCTGCTCCGCCGTTCCTGTAAGACCAATAAACTCTTCTCCAAAGAAAGCAGTATAGTCCGCCAGAATATCTGCCGTATCCCGTTCGGGATCCAGGGTAATTAAAACCACTTTCACCTGAGTTCTTTGTTCAGGGTTCATTTCTTTCAGGGCAGCACTGGCCTTGCCGAGCGAGATCGGACATACATCCGGACAATTGGTAAAACCGAAGTAAAGAACCACAACTTTGCCCGTTAGATCAGATAGGGCTACAGGCCCCTCTGCTGAAGTTAAGCTGAATTCTCCTCCAAACCCTGGATATCCTTTAACCTCTCGGCTTTTATCTTGAAATAGGTAACCAACAAGTAGTCCTAACGCGATTGCAGCGAAAGCCGCCAATGCCAGGTGTGAATTTTTCATGAAATAAACTCGAATATAGGAAAACACCCAAAACCGTCTGAGACTCGACAGCCAAGTTTAGGCAGCTTAAAACACATAATGTTGAAACTTTAGTTTAAACGATACTACTGGGAATAATATTGCCTTCCTGACATATAGTGTTATATTTTTCTGCCTAGTGATAGATCTCAAACGAAACAAAGCCAGACAATAGTAGCATCTGTGACTTGACACCTTATCTCGCATTTGCAATAGTTGTTTGATGTGCAAATCTCGCTTCAAGTTAACGCATAAATTCAGGATCTGTGTTTATGCGTTCAATAAACGCACCGACCGGGTTGGGTTGTAGCGCGTATTTTTCAAAGCACAACAGCTAGTTAAACCCCGGTAGCGGATAAATCTGTATCGGGGTTTTTTTATGAACAATGATGATGAGGATAAAGGGTATGTTTAAAGGCTCCTATGTGGCATTAATTACACCATTTGATGGTGATAACGTCGACGAGGATGCGTTCGTTAAGCTAGTACAGTGGCATATCGAACAAGGAACACACGGATTGGTGCCGGTTGGTACAACCGGCGAATCTCCAACGTTGAGTCATACCGAGCATAAACGAGTTGTTGAACTTACGGTTAAAACTGTAGCAGGTAAAATTCCGGTTATCGCCGGGGCCGGATCTAATAACACTCGCGAATCCATTGATTTCAGCCTTCATGCCGAACAAGCGGGTGCTGATGCGCTTTTGCATGTCGCAGGTTATTACAATCGTCCTAACCAGATCGGCATGTACCGTCATTTCGAAGCCGTGCATAATGCCTGTAACCTGCCGATTGTTGTCTACAACATTCCACCTCGCTGTGTAGTTGGGCTCGATGTCGATACGTTAACTGATCTGGCAAAATTGCCTAGAATAGTTGGCGTGAAAGATGCTACCGCAGATTTATCACGCCCCGGAAAAGAACGAATTCGGATTCAAGGAGAATTTAGCTGGCTTTCCGGTGAAGATGCCACGGCAGTCGCCTACAATGCCAGTGGTGGTCAGGGTTGTATTTCTGTCACTGCAAATATCGCACCAGCAATGTGCGCGGCTATGCAGCAAGCGTGTCTAGATGGTGATTACGCTAAAGCACTCGATTACCAGGATAAACTCATGCCTCTGCACGAAGCACTGTTTACTGAGCCGAGTCCCGCCGGCGCGAAGTATGCGGCATCTCTCTTAGGTTTATGTCGAGATGAATGTCGACTACCCATAGTAGAGCTGACTGATGCGACTAAGCGAAAGATAGAGGATGCAATGCAGCGAATTAATCTTGTTTAGCGCAATCAGGCGTTACACAAAAAACGGGACTGGTCGTCCCGTTTTTCGTTAGTTTCGATAATAATTTAACGTGCTGGTTTATCCAATCGCAAAGAAGCATAGCGCCCTGGCGCATCTTCAATAACGTCAAGCTCCCTGTCCCCAGGAGTTCGAGCTTCCACGCCAGCACCTCCATGACGCTTAATCCAACGAGCCCAATCAGACCACCAGCTACCTTCATTTTTTTTAGCGCTTTCGAACCATTGATCTGCTGTTTCTGCTAGCTTACCAGACCGAGTCCAGTATCCATATTTACCAGAATCCTCTGGATTCACAACACCCGCTATGTGACCTGAACCGCCTAACACAAATTTGACTGATCCACTCATTAAAGCTGCACCCATGTATGTGGATTTCCACGGTGCGATATGATCTTCAGCTGTAGATAAGAAGTACGTCGGAGTCTCAATACTGCTAACATCGATCTCTACATCATTCAGTGTCACGCCACCCGCATCCTTGAAGCAATTATTAAGATACATATTTCGTAAATATTCTTTATGCATTCGGGCCGGCATTCGCGTGGAATCGGAATTCCAATAAAGCAAATCGAAGGCCTTAGGGCTACGTCCCATAAGGTAATTATTAACTACGAAAGACCAAATCAAGTCGTTTGAACGCAGCATATTAAAAGACTGAGCCATATCAGCACCATCAAGATACCCTTGCTCATCCATTTTTTTATCTAGATCATCAAGTTGCTGCTCATCAATGTATACACCTAACTCACCAGGCTCAGAAAATTCGATCATTGATGTCAAAAAAGTAGCCGATTTAATCCTCTCATCACCGATTGCCGTATTATAGGCAAGAAGTGCGGATAACAATGTTCCACCTAGACAGTAGCCAACTACATTAACCGAGTTTTCCCCAGTCGCTTGTTCAATAGCATCCAGTGCCGCAACCGGTCCTTCAAGCAGGTAATTATCCATGCCTTTATCCGCTAAGGATGCATCTGGATTAACCCATGATATAACAAATACACTATGCCCTTGAGATACCAACCACTTTATTAAAGAGTTTTCCGGTTGCAA
Source organism: uncultured Gammaproteobacteria bacterium (assembly GCA_905478855.1). Taxonomy (GTDB): domain Bacteria; phylum Pseudomonadota; class Gammaproteobacteria; order Arenicellales; family CAJQKF01; genus CAJQKF01. The sequence continues at coordinate 33,287 of CAJQKF010000126.1, read as the reverse complement.
ATCCAAAATATAGTATTTATTAATCCATGGCGGCATTATGAGTAATGGGCGTTTAAATGCCTTTTCAGTTGTGGATTCGTACTGAATTAACTGCATCAAATCATTTTCAAATACCACTTTACCCGGTGTTGTAGCAATGTTTTTACCGAGTTCAAAGGCATCCGCATCGGTCATACTTATGCGTAGCTGACCATCTCCCTTTTTAAAATCCTCAACCATATTATTAAAGCCGTTTAACAGGCTTTCACCTTTACTCTCAATCGCCGCATTTATGACATCCGGATTAGTCATTGCAAAATTACTAGGCGATACTGCATCCATAAACTGCCGGGTATGAAATACAAGTTGCTCAGCCTTCTTATCATCCATGCCATCGACGGCAATCGTCACATTGTTCACGTATCGCGATGCCAATAAATAAGACTGTTTGATAAAATCAAACATAGAGCCGTCATTCCAACGCTCTGAGCGAAAACGGCGATCATCCTTCGCCGGTGCGATAGCAGCCTCGTTGGACTCAGGATTGCTAATGCTAGTCCATAAACGAATCGTATCCTGCCAAAGACTTAACTGAGCCTCACCCAGTGCTTCAGAGTTTACTGATAACTCAGACATTTCTTGAACCATTTTGTGCCACTGCTCAATTGAAGGCACGTCTTGGTTAGTAAACTCGGGTAGAGTATTCTGCCAATAATCGGTTATCGTCTTAGAACTTTCAGTCCACAGACTTACCCATTGATTGGCTAACTCGGTCATGGATTCAGGAGACAGCGGATTATTTTTTGAGGTCATAATAGATCGTCGAATTAGATGTTTATGTTGCAGTGCACAATCATAAATCCGAAAGCCTATTTTTGCAAGAGCAAAGCCCTATTTATGCAATAATAGGGCTAACAAACTTAGGTAATAGAAAATGAACCACTCCCCCCTATTTGATACTGGCCTTGAGAAAAACCCAGCCAACTTCTCGGCATTAACACCACTAACATTTTTGCAACGTGCAGCCCGAACTTATCCGGATCATGTTTCCATTCTTCATGGTCCGCTCAGCTATACATGGAACGACACCTACCAGCGCTGTAGAAAATTAGCGTCAGCACTACAAAATATTGGTATCAACGTCGGTGAAACTGTTGCCATTATGGCCACTAATACACCAGAAATTTTCGAAGCACACTTTGGCGTACCCATGTCTGGTGCTGTACTAAATGCGCTAAATACACGTCTAGACGCAGAAACCATTGCATATTGCCTCGAGCACGGCGAAGCAAAAGTATTGATTACTGACACGGAATTTTCCGATGTAATACGTAAAGTACTGAGTCTTCTGCAAAAAGATATCATAGTTATAGACATTCATGATCCACAGGGAAATGGTGGGGATCTTCTTGGCTATGTTGATTATGAGACATTCCTCAAGTCGGGGAGTGAAGAGGCAGAGTGGGTTCGACCAAATGATGAATGGGATGCTATTTCCCTGAACTACACGTCGGGAACTACCGGAAGTCCAAAGGGAGTTGTATATCATCACCGCGGCGCCTATCTCAATGCGCTGAGCAATGCGGTTGGATGGGATATGGGTCATCATCCAGTTTACCTGTGGACATTGCCTATGTTTCACTGCAACGGTTGGTGTTTTCCTTGGACTCTTGCAGCACTTGGTGGCACAAGTGTTTGTGTGCGCAAGGTCGACGCCGGTTCAATATTTTCAGCCATCTCAGAACAGAAAGTGAGCCATTTTTGCGGTGCTCCGATAATTCTAAACTTTATTATCAATGCAGATAGTAGCGAACGTAAGTCATTTGATCATACGGTTAATGTAATGACCGCTGCGGCGCCGCCCCCGGCGTCAGTGCTTGCGCGAATGGAACAGGAAGGGTTCAATATGACTCACGTTTATGGCTTGACCGAGACCTATGGCCCGGCCGTGATATGCGCTTGGCACGACGAATGGAATGAACTTTCTACCGATGAAAGAGCATCAAAGAAGTCACGCCAGGGAGTGCCGTATCATGTTTTAGATGATCTCGACATAATCGATCCAGACACGATGCAATCTGTACCATCAAACGCAAGCACTATGGGTGAAGCAATGTTTCGTGGGAATATCGTTATGAAGGGCTATCTTAAAAACCCAGAGGCAACTGCCAATGCCTTTGCCGGAGGTTGGTTTCATTCCGGGGATTTAGGTGTAATGTGCGAAGATAATTATATTCAGTTAAAAGATCGCTCCAAAGATATTATTATCTCAGGAGGAGAAAATATCTCATCGATCGAAGTTGAAGATGCCCTTTATCGCCACGAATCGATAGTAGAAGCCGCTGTCGTGGCGCGACCGGATAATAAATGGGGTGAAACACCGTGCGCTTTTGTAAACCTAAAATCAGGACATAGTGTAACGGCCGAAGAGATCATAGCGTTCTGCCGCCAGAACTTAGCCCATTATAAATGCCCCCAAAGCGTAGTCTTTGGGGATTTGCCAAAGACTTCGACTGGGAAAATTCAGAAATTTAAGTTGAGGGCGAAAACGGAGGAACTCGGCAGTCTGAACTGACAGTCATCCCTCGGGAAAAAGGTCAGGGATTCTGCAACTTATGTCGGCTGTAAACGAATAGCTCCATCCAGTCGAATGACACCCCCGTTGAGCATTTCATTGGTAATAATATGCTCAACAAGCTTTGAGTACTCATCTGGAGATCCGAAACGCTTGGGGAATGGCACCGACGCAGCCAGATTAATTTGTACCTCCTCCGGCATTCCTAACAACATAGGCGTACCTATCAAGCCTGGGGCTATAGTCATTACCCGTATGCCGAATTTCGCAAACTCCCTCGCTGCAGGAAGTGTTAATCCAACAATACCACTCTTAGAGGATGCGTAAGCGGCTTGACCAATTTGACCTTCATACGCTGCAACTGAAGCCGTACAAATAATTACACCGCGTTCTCCGCTATCTGTTACTGGATCTAACTGGGTCATAATCTCCGCAGCACAACGCATGGCATTAAATGTACCAATAAGATTAATCTCAATAACTCGTCTAAAATCATCTAACGGCATTGCACCTTCTCGTCCGACAATTCTTTTAGCAGGAGCAATGCCAGCACAGTTCACCAAAATACGTGGACTACCCAAACGTTCTCTAATCTGTCCAATACCGTCACGCATGGAATCCGCATTAGAAACATCACATTCAACACCGCAGCCATTAGTCTCATTCGCAATCTCGTCAAGCCCTTGCTTGTTGATATCCAACAACCCGACTTGCACACCACGATTCGCTAGATATCGTGCCGTACTTGCTCCCATACCGGAACTGGCACCGGTAATTACCGCTACTTGTCCTTCTAATTGCATAATTGACTCCTTACGGTCGTAAATAAAAAGGATTTTAGCGTGAATTCGTGTATATTTTTTCGCGAAATTTACAGTGTAGCGAACAAAGTCACCGTTATACTGTTCGATATGTAATTATTTTCATCTCCACAGCAAGAGAAGTAACTATGTCAGATTCCGATAATTCAATCCAACGAGAGTCCATGGAAGTGGACGTAGTAATCATAGGCGCCGGCCCAGCAGGGTTATCCACCGCCTGTCGATTGCAACAAATGGCTCAAGAGAAGGGTCAGGAGCTTATGATTGTTGTTTTAGAAAAAGGTTCGGAAGTGGGTGCCCACACACTTTCAGGAGCCGTAATTCAAACAAGAGCGCTGGATGAATTATTTCCTGATTGGAAAGAAAAAGGAGCCCCGCTCAATACCCCCGTAACCGAAGACCAAATTTTCTTTCTACGAAACCAAGAAAAAGCAATTAAGGTGCCAAACGCACTAGTACCAAAGCCAATGCATAATGATGGTAATTATATTGTTAGTCTTAGCAGTGTGGTTCGATGGCTTGGAGAGCAAGCAGAAGCTCTTGGCGTAGAAATCTACCCCGGTTTTGCCGCTTCAGAAATTCTCTATCACGAAGACGGTAGTATCAAAGGGGTAGCAACAGGTGATATGGGCGTTGGTGCAGACGGAAAACCGAAAGATACGTTTGAGCCCGGTATGGAATTACATGCTCGCTGCACAATTTTCGCCGAAGGATGTCGAGGACATCTAGGCAAACAATTAATTAGTAAGTTCAATCTAGATGAAGGTACCGATCCACAACATTATGGTATCGGTTTAAAGGAGCTGTGGGAAATTGATGCAGACAAGCACCAACCGGGCCTCGTAGTTCACGGCACAGGCTGGCCGCTTTCGGAAACAAGTAGCTCCGGAGGCTGGTTTCTATATCATCTAGAAAACAACCAGGTAGCACTTGGTATTATTATTGATCTCAATTATTCTAACCCGCACCTATCTACTTTTGATGAATTGCAAAAATTTAAAACCCATCCACAAATAAGACAGTATCTTAACGGCGGGAAACGAATAGGCTACGGTGCACGAGCAATAACCAAAGGTGGCTTAAATGCATTGCCGAAGATGGATCTGCCGGGCGGCTTATTGATCGGCTGTGACGCGGGGACACTTAATTTCTCGAAGATAAAAGGGACACACACGGCAATGAAATCAGGAATGATCGCTGCAGAAACGTTGTTCCCAAAATTAAGTGATGGCTCTGAGGGTACGATACATCCTACCAATTACGGCGAAAATTTCAAAACTTCCTGGCTTCACGAAGAACTGTACTGTTCCAGAAACTTCGGACCCGCCTTACACAAGTTTGGCGTTTATGCTGGCGGCGGATTCAACTATATCGACCAAAACCTGTTCGGTGGAAAAATTCCGCTAACACTTCATGATACCAGTGTGGATCACGCGCAAATGCTGTCGGCAAATAACTGTAAAAAAGTCGACTATCCAAAAGCAGATGGCATCTTGACTTTTGACAAACTAACCTCCGTCGCACTTACAAATACATACCATGGCGAAGATCAGCCTGTGCACCTGCAATTGATGAATGATACACTTCCTCTGGGCAAGAACCTTGAAAACTGGGATGAACCGGCTCAGCGATATTGCCCTGCAGGTGTCTACGAAATTGTTGAAGATTCGGGAGGAAAGAAGTTTCAAATAAATTCACAGAACTGTATTCACTGTAAAACTTGCGATATTAAGGATCCGAGCCAAAACATTACATGGGTAACACCGGAAGGCAGCGGTGGTCCATCGTATGGCGCAATGTAGAATTTTATACAGACTCTAAAAACACCATCTAGCGGATTGCGAGCGATACCAAATAAAGTATCGATTATGCAACGCCGCAACTTAAATGGTGCAAACAACTCAGAGCATAAATTCATTGGTGACTAAAAACTAACGGTCGCAAGCCCGATTTACCTAGACATATACGTAACACCACTGCATGTGAATATCCAACCATTCGAAAAACTAGCCTGCCCTCTTGACGGTAACAACCTTAAACGACAAGACTCCATTTGGTGCTGCGCCGATGGGCATACGTTCGATATTGCCAGACAAGGATACAGTAACCTACTGCTGGTTCAGAACATGCGTAGCCGAAGCCCCGGTGATAGCAAAAAAATGGTGTCCGCTCGCACACGCTTTTTACAACAAGGTTTTTATAGTCCTATAGCCAAAATTGTATCGACATTAATAGACACAAGACGTAACCAATCCTCGGAAATCAGTTGTTTGGATAGTGGATGCGGAGAAGGTTACTACCTTAATCAAATCATTGCACAAAACTCTAAACACCAGTTCCTCTCACTGATCGGTCTGGATATATCCAAATGGGCCGTAAAGGCTGCCGCTATAAATAATAAAAGCGCAACTTGGATCGTCGCAACAAACGCCAATCTACCCATTCAATCACAATCATTAGACTATGTTTTGTGCATCTTTGGCTTCCCAGTATATAAAGAATACCTGCGCGTATTAAAAACAAGCGGGCAACTTATTATGGTAAGTACCGGACCAAATCATCTTAGGGAACTGCGTAATATCATTTACGCAGATATTCACGACAAATCAAAAAAGATACGATTATGTCCTGAGGAATTTGTAGGAAATTTAACGAAAAACCTCACCTATTCGGTAGAGTTAAGTACAAAGCAACAAATCTCAGATCTGCTAGAAATGACCCCACACCTATATCGCGCAAATAAAGAGGGTATTGCCAAAGCAGCAGCGCTGGATAAACTTGAAGTTACTATTGATGTTAACCTAGAAGTATTTTCGGTGGATAACGCTAGTCGATAACACAAAATATCTTACGCGAAAGATTACATGAATATTCGAAAGTATCGCAATACAGATTTCGATCGTCTCAGTCAATTATGGGAGACCGTGTTTCCCGATGACCCACCACATAACGCACCCAAAAAAATAATTAGTGAAAAGATTAAGGTGGATGATTTGATTTTTGTCGCTGAGGAGTCTGCCGTTATTGTTGGCGCCTGTATGGCAGGCTACGACGGCCACCGCGGTTGGCTTTATGCTGTTGCCGTTACACCCTTGAATCGCCGTTCCGGTATCGGCAAGAAACTCGTGCTGTATGCGATAGAAGAGCTTAAAAGACTGGGCTGTAAGAAAGTAAATCTACAAATTCGCGCTTCGAATCATACTGTAGCAAAGTTTTATGAAAACCTAGGGTTCTCCGCAGAAGAGCGACTTAGCATGGGTGCTTTTATTTAGAGAATAGTTTTGCAACACCCAGCTTTGAGCACAACAATTTACAATGCTCTGCCTCATTATGCGGCATAAATGTGACCGGTAAAATATGATAACGAGTAACCTCAATTAGAGTTCGTAATAACATCCTTATTAGCCAAAATATTTCTACTCAGGCAGCTCACACTAGGTTAAATACAATTTGTGATCAAAACTCGCGTTAGGCGCATTTCAATTACCATCTAATACCCATTTACTATGTCCATCAAGCGCATCAAGAAAGCAGCTATAGCCTGAAGTTGAAGAAACGCTTCAATCGCCGACTACCACAGTTATTGATTCAAATCCGCGCCTTTTCTTATTGTCTACCGCAGAAATTGTAACAGTGTAGGTGCCCGCAGCTTCAAAAACATGCTCGCTCTGCACGAATGACCTAGCGCCAAAATTTTTCTTTGTTCCATCACCCCACTCTATTGTTACATTATCTAATCCACCATCAGCATGACTAACATTAGATTGCGCAGAAACGGTTACTGCAGCAACAACATCTACTGCAAAGTTGCGAATCACGGGTGCGCCAGTTGCGGTAGTGTTAATGCTTACACTACCACTGGAGCTTCCACCACCACAGGCTAATAGAAAGGCATAACAAAACGTAAGTGTAGTCAGAGTAAGTCTGCTTGTGTATTTATTCATGTTTTTCGCTTTGAACCTCGATCTGCAACGAATTTTACCTTAGTTAGAATTATATTGGTAAGAAAACTAGACCGACAACGACTCTCTAGGATCAAAGGAAGTAGTCTCGCCTAATTGTCGTAGTAGATCTAAGGCCTCTTGAGATAACTCGCTGGGCATAGTTAGTTGTAACTCAACGTATTGATCCCCATTCGTACTTCCCGGCAATCCTTTACCCTTTAATCGCATTTTTTTACCATTGTTTGTCCCTGCAGGTATATTCAGATTCACAACACCAGATAAGGTAGGAACTGATGTTTTCACCCCTAATGCGGCTTCCCATGGAGAGATGGGTACGATTAGAAATACATCGCGCCCTTCGAGGCGAAAATGTTTATGTGGTTTTAGTGTAACTTGCAATAACACATCACCGCTTCCGCCTCGACCTGCTGGCCCCTGCCCGCGCAGACGAATCTTTTGTCCATTGAGAATTCCCTTTGGGATGTTTACATCCAAAGAACGGACACTACCGTTCGACTCGGTCAAATTCATTCGTCGCTGTGCGCCATGGTAGGACTCTTCCAAACTGACGCTAATATTATAGGTGACATTTTCAGGTCTAGATCGTTGAGAACCAAAACCACCTCGCCCATCGCCGAACATTGTTTCGAAAAAATCACTAAAATCGCCCTGAGGCCTTCCCCGAGAAAATCCACTATTGTTCTGCCAACCCGGAGGTGGTCGAAAATCTTGACCTCCTTCACCACCATACTTTCGCAGCTGATCGTATTCGGCTCGACGATCTTTGTCTTTCAACACCTCATACGCTTCATTTATAGATTTAATTTTTTCCTCGGCATCTTTCTCTTTGCTCACATCCGGGTGATATTTACGCGCCAGGCGCCTATAGGCCTTCTTTAGATCGCCATCGTTTACTGACTCGGATACACCGAGAACCTTGTAGTAATCTATAAACTTCACGCGAATTTCAGCCTTAACATTTTATAAAATGAATTAAAATTATTGATGGTATAGTGTGTATATAAGCTTAAATTACTGGTTTTCAAGCATATTTTTTCGATTAGCAACGAGAAATTCATTGAAAAAATCGGAAAACTTTTTATATGTATCACAATCAACTCGTCCACTATTGTCCGCCATTTCTAACAAAAAATTAGCAAGTGGTATATAAATATCCCGAACTTCCGGTAAACGAGACAATTCAGTCACATGTGATTCAACAGTTGTTAAATCGCCTCTGGATACAGGGCCTGTCAAAGAGGCCGTTGGGGAGTCTAACAGCATACTGTCTAAAGTTGATTGCATGAGTGGCCTTATTGCGCGCTGCATTTCATCACGATGTATCCCTGCCAAGTCCGAACACCGCAATGAAGCCTCAAGAATAGCATTCATACTGTTGCAGGCAATGGTTGCACTCAGATGATACGCTATTTTTTGCTCAGGTTTTAAAACATGAAAATGCCCGCCAAGGGAACTGACTATATGACTCGCTACATCCCGTGCCCTATGCCCACCTTCAAAAAACCAATATGTTCCGGCTAAATCAGCAAACGGCGCCTGGCGTGAAGGAAATGTCTGCAAGGGGTGCAGCGAAGCCACGCTGGCCTGCCGATCTATAGCTGCTTCTAACACGCGACTATTTGACGCCCCGCTGGTATGAATTATCACCGTATTTGAATGTATGAGTCCCTTTTCCGCTAGTGCCTCACAGACCGAGGCGATAACGCTGTCGCTTACCGTTAATAACAGTATATCCCGATACCCCGCAACCAAATCAAATGTCTCCAAGTTAACGTGTCCGATTTCATGCTTAATATGCGCGATACTGGCTTGAGTTCTACCTATTATAGACTGAATAGACCATCCAGCTTTCCTTACTAACGAGGCGATATGAGTGCCAACTCGACCTGGACCGACTATAGTAATTTGAGAGTTTTTTATTTCCATTTACGGAGTTTGCCGAATAATGTAGACAAAAAACAGATAAAAAAACCCGAGTGATCAAAAGATCACCCGGGTTGGTATACTGGGATTACCCCAGTCGCACCCTTTTTCACTATAGTGAAACCATCTGCGTCCTTAACACATCCATGAAAACTCGTGTCATCCTAGCCCGAATTATGCTTCCCTAATGCGCTTCAATGCGCTAGCAAATAGTTTTTAAGCGCTCTCCATTTCAAGTGCCCTCTTCCTTGAGCATGATAAATTGTGCATGAATCTAATAGGTATTTCTGTGACTTACCGCACAAAACTATAATAGATTAAAAAAACATTACCAGAACTAACACCGCAATTCGTAACCGTAGTCGGCCGCTGCATTTAACAAAAACAACATGATATGATCCGCAAAACTTCTCCGCATTATCATTTCAAGTTCATCAGTGTTTTCAGAAGAACGCACCAACAGCACATTCGCATGAGCAAATACTGTTTGTGCGCAGGAGCCAAACTTGAATGCCCGTGGATGAATGTCAAATGTAATACCTTGTCGCAATACATTCTCTACTGAAGGTCCCGACAGACGCAGGAGAGTCGTTCCGCTAGAAAGGTCTGTAGCAGCACAATGGTTATCACCTGCAACTTCGAGAAATTCCGATGTTTGCACCTCATCTTCACTCTTCAGCTTAACCAACCACTCGTCCGGTCCAAGCCAATAAACGACTGCATTATCTGTAGTCGAGAAGATATTTGCCTCTGACGGGACATCGACACCGTATATCTGTTTTACTGCAGCTAAACAATTCGTGTTTGAACTATCGAACCGCAGATTTAGAAATCCCTGAAAACGTTCTTCAACAATAGTGATACCTATTGCACCGTTCCTATCGGGCTTACGATGATCTTCAAATGAGATCATTGGGGATTGTTTATTACTCGCAAGATTCATCTGCCAGTTACCTTTATAAAGATGTAATTATCAACAACGCCTACTGTCGCATTTTTTCGCTATCGGCATCATAAAATACCGGGCTCGTTACTTCGAGCTCGACTACTTTTCCATCCAAAGTCGACGCATAGATTTTACCGCCCATACGACTAAGTCCACCCTTAACAACACCCATTGCAATTGGCTTATCCAAAACAGCACTATAATAACTCGAAGTGACATGCCCCAGCATTGGCACAGGTACAGATGCATTTGGATCATTCACCAATTGCGCACCCTCAGGCAGAACAGTGACACCATCCTTACTTTCCAGACCGACCAATTGCTTTCGATGATCCCGAACACTATCCGTCCGAGTGAGTGACCGTCGTCCAAGAAAATCTTTGTTTTTTGATACGATCCAATCCATTCCAAGATCAACCGGACTCATAGAGCCATCGGTATCTTGTCCAACGATGATAAAACCTTTCTCAGCACGCAGAACATGCATAGCTTCTGTACCGTATGGGGTTATATCAAATTCCTGACCTGCTTCCATAACAGCATCCCAGACATGCCTACCACAGTTAGCTGGCACGCTAATTTCATAAGCGAGTTCACCACTAAAGCTTATTCGGAACACTCTGGCCTTAACACCAGCAGCCGTGCCCTCGCGCATGGACATAAACGGAAAATTCTCCGAGTCGAAATCAATACCCTCGCACACTTTTTCAACAACTTTTCGGCTATTTGGGCCGGCAATTGACATAACAGCCCACTGATCGGTAACTGATGTAAAGTAGACCTGCATTTCCGGCCACTCTGTTTGTGACCACATTTCCATCCAAGATAAAACTCGTGCTGCACCGCCCGTAGTTGTGGTCATATAAAAACGATTTTCGGCCAACCGAGTAGACACACCATCATCCATAACCATGCCATCCTCGCCGAGCATCAATCCGTACCGACACTTACCAACACCCAATTTAGTCCATGCATTGGTATACATCCAATTCAAAAAAGCCGCCGCATCGGGTCCGCTAATTTCAATTTTACCCAGCGTTGATGCATCGAGAATACCAACACTAGTGCGCGTAGCCAGACACTCGCGATTCACTGCATCATGAATAGACTCACCTGCCTTTGGGTAATACCAAGGTCGCTTCCATTGTCCAACATCTTCAAACTTCGCTCCGTTCTCAGCATGCCAAGTGTGTAGCGCTGTCTTTCGAATCGGATCGAATATTTGTTGGTTGACATCATGAGTCGCGATCGCGCCAAATGTGACTGGCGTATAGTTCGGGCGAAATGTAGTTGTACCCGTCGCGGCAATACTTTGCCCTAAAGTATCTGCCAAAATCGCCATGCCGTTAATATTTCCTAATTTGCCCTGATCGGTACCAAAACCGAGCGCTGTGTAACGCTTAACATGCTCAATTGAACGGTATCCCTCTCTTGCAGCAAGCTTGATATCCGCCGCTGCAGTATCGTTCTGATAATCCACAAATTGCTTTGGTCCGTGACCCGACGGCACTCTGTCTGGAACTAACCACAAAGCCTCGGTTTCAGGAACAATATCATCACTGACTACCAACGGAGCTTTGATAAAACACTCAAAGCCGCACTTGCTCGCAGCCTGATTACCTGCAACATGACCTTCGACAAAACATTCATTGAGCGAAAACTCTCCTTTGCAAGCGCCAATCGATTGCTGCTGCTGCTCTGTCAAACCTGGCAAAAAGCACAATTTCTCTTCATCAAAAACAGGGCGCCCACCCGATTGGGCATGCAAATGTACTGCCGGGCTATAACCGCCAGACATCGCCAAAAAGTCACAATGAAGAACATCCTCAGGAACGGTTTTGCCATCCTTTAAACGATAAATATCGGCCGATTGGATCCGTTTTTTACCACTGACTCGAGAGACTACACAACCGACCTTAACAGTAACACCACGGGATGTGAGTGCGGATACTAACTCAGGATTAACCTGTTCACGCGAGTCGACGATAGCACAGACCGTTGCCCCCGCATCCAGAATATCGTGGGCAGTAGCGTAAATGGAATTATTATTACCGAACACGATACCGTTGTGCCCCGGCAAAACGGCGTAACGATTAACATACGTAGATACCGCTGACGCCAGCATAACGCCGGGCAAATCGTTATTACCAAACACCAGTGAACGCTCAATTGCACCAGTCGCTAAAATAACCTGTTGGGCGCGAACCCGCCAATTACGCTCACGACACCCGACTCTATTTTGAATAGATTGGTGATGAGTACAACGTTCGTTCAAGGTAACAAAATTGCTATCGTGGTAACCATAGGCCGTGGTTTTTGCAAGCAGCGTGACTTCTGGCATAGACGTTAATTGGTCAACAGCATCACGCACCCAGTCTGAAGACTTCGCACCGTTAATATGCTGCCGAGTATGGAGCAACCCGCCACCGAACTCAGACTGTTCATCAACCACAATAACACGAGCACCTGACGAAGCAGCACTAAGTGCGGCAGATAGACCTGCGGCACCGCTTCCAATAATGAGTACATCGCACTGCATATTACGACGTTCATAATGGTCAGGGTCGGGGAGTTCGGGCGATTTACCCAAACCCGCCGCTTTACGAATATTCTCTTCATATGTTAGCCACATTGATTTCGGCCACATGAAGGTTTTATAGTAGAAGCCGGCGGGTAACAGGCGACTGAACCAGCCAGTTACTGCATTAACATCGAAATTCGGACTCGGCCAACAATTAACACTTTGCGCAACCAGATTCTTGTAAAGCTCGGTTTGCGTCGCACGCATGTTTGGCACAGTGTGTGCTCCCTCATCGATTTGAAATAACGCATTGGGTTCCTCCGGACCGCTTCCAATGATTCCACGAGGTCGATGGTATTTAAAACTTCGAGCCACGAGATGAATCCCATTCGCGAGCAATGCAGATGCCAGTGTATCCCCCTGATAGCCAGATAATCTTTTACCATTGAAGGAAAAGGAAACCGGCTTGTCTCGTTGTATTCGCCCGCCTTCCTTTAGTCGAAATAACTGACTCACGATTCAACCTCTGGAGCAGGCTCACCCGGCTTATAAACACCGTGAAACTTATAGGTCACAGTATTACGAATCGCATTAAACCATCTCCGACAGCCGCCTGTATGAATCCACTGCTCGTTATGCAAGCCTTTAGGATTTTTTCGGAAAAACAAGTAGTCGCCCCATTCTTCGTCAGTTAAGGAGTCTGTATCAAGAGGTCGAGCAATATGAGCTTCTCCTCCATAGGTAAACTCGGTCTGATCACGTTCCCCACACCAGGGACATTCAATCTTTAACATGCTTTTTCCTCAGTGTGCGACACCCGCGGCGCCGTGTTCATCGACAAGGGCCCCGGAATGAAAACGATCAATGGTAAAGGCCGCATTTAACTTATGCGGCTCATCGCGAGCGATTGTATGGGCAAATGCCCAACCAGAACCAGGCGTTGCCTTAAAGCCACCCGTTCCCCACCCGCAGTTAAAATAGAGTCCTTTGACTGGAGTCTTACTCAATATGGGGCATGCATCTGGGCAAGTATCTACGATACCTCCCCATTGACGAAGCATACGAACTCGACTAAACATTGGAAACAACGTTATGATCGCAGCAATATTACCTTCAATTGTTTCGTAGCTTCCACGTTGACCATAACCCGTATAACCATCAATACCTGCACCAATAACTAATTCGCCCTTATCAGATTGACTAATATAACCATGTACGGCATTTGACATGATCACAGTATTCAAAACGGGTTTTATTGGCTCGGAAACCAATGCTTGAAGAGGATGACTCTCCAACGGTAATTTAAAGCCAGCCATTTCGGCTAAAACACCAGAGTGCCCCGCAACAACTACGCCTACTTTCTTACTGCGGATAGTGCCACGAGAAGTCTCAACTGCCCGGATCTCTCCATTTTCTCTGAGCAACCCTGTTATTTCACAATTTTGAATAATATCCACACCAAGCTTATCCGCAGCGCGAGCAAAGCCCCAAGCTACAGCATCATGACGTGCAACCCCGCCTCGAGGCTGGAATGAGGCTCCCAAAACCGGATAACGAGTAGTGGCCGATGTATCCATGATTGGCACCTTTCTCTTGATCTCCTCAGGAGAGAGGAATTCCGCATCAATACCGTTCAATTTATTAGCATTACAACGACGCATAATATCCCGCAGATCCTGCAGGTTATGCCCAAGATTCATAACACCACGCTGGCTGAACATAACATTGTAGTTAATATCCTGACTCAGCCCTTCCCAAAGCTTCAGAGATTTTTCATACAAATGGGCGGACTCATCCCACAAATAATTCGATCTTACAATAGTCGTATTACGTCCAGTATTACCACCACCAAGCCAACCTTTTTCCAGAACCGCAATCCTTCCAACATTATGTTCTTTGGCTAAATAATAGGCGGTAGCTAAACCATGGCCACCACCACCAATAATAATAACGTCATACTCCGGTGCGGGCTCTGGGCTCCGCCATGCCTGACCCCATTTTTCATGGTAGCTGACCGCATTTCGCGCCAGGCTGAAGATCGAATATTTACTCATTGGTATGTTTTCTGGTATGTTTTCTAAAATTATTTATAAACAGGAAATTGGGCACATAATGCTTTCACTTCACCACGAACACGATCAATGGTGCTTTCATCACCCATGTTATCCAGCACATCGCAAATCCAGTCTACTACTTGTCTAGACTCTTTTTCCTTAAAACCACGTGTAGTTATAGCAGGTGATCCAATTCGCAAACCACTCGTTACAAACGGGGACCGTGGGTCATTTGGCACACTATTTTTATTAACCGTAATATTCGCATAACCAAGAGCCGCATCAGCGTCTTTTCCCGTTATGTCCTTATCGATTAAATCGAGCAAGAATAGGTGATCATCGGTGCCACCAGATACGATGTTATAACCTCGTGACTGGAACTGACTCGCCATCGCTTGAGCGTTCTCGATTACCTGCTTTTGATATACCGTAAATTCAGGCGACAAAGCTTCTTTAAACGCAACAGCTTTTGCCGCAATTACATGCATCAACGGCCCACCCTGTGTACCTGGAAAAACCATGGAATTCAGTTTTTTAGTAATTTCTGGGTTTTCCTTGGCAAGAATCATTCCACCACGCGGTCCGCGTAAAGTCTTGTGCGTTGTTGTGGTTACCACATCCGCGAATGGTATTGGACTTGGATAGAGCCCTGTAGCAACCAGACCAGCAATATGAGCCATATCAACAAACAAATAGGCACCCACTTCATCGGCAACAGCGCGAAATTTACTCCAATCCATTATCCGAGAATAAGCCGAGAAACCTGCAATAATCATTTTCGGCTTATGTTCACGAGCAAGTCTGGCAACTTCTTCGTAATCAACTTCGCCAGTTTCGTCGTTCAAGCCATACTGCACGGCATTATAAATTTTCCCAGAAAAATTAACCTTAGCACCGTGAGTTAAATGACCACCATGCGCCAGGCTCATCCCTAAAATAGTATCGTGTGGTTCAATTAAGGCCATAAATACAGCGGCATTAGCTTGTGAACCAGAATGAGGTTGCACATTGCAATAGTCCGCAGAAAATAACTCACAGGCACGATCAATCGCTAGCTGCTCTGCAACATCCACATGCTCACAACCGCCGTAATAGCGTTTCCCGGGATAGCCTTCAGCGTACTTGTTCGTCAATCCTGAACCCTGAGCCTCCATCACCATAGGACTGGTGTAATTTTCAGATGCTATAAGTTCAATATGCTCTTCCTGACGCACATGTTCGGCAGTCATTGCAGACCATAATTCGGGATCGAAATCCGCAATTTTCTGTTTTGTATCAAACATCTGATTACTCCGTTAAAAGGCTATAAATTAAAGATTAAGTAAAAAGCGGATTAGCGTATTCTGGAGCATGCCCAGCTACACATCAGCGAACGACCTAGAGTTATCACCTTGCGACGATCTTTACGATCGCCAAGACAAAAACGTGCTCGTTAATTCAGACACTTATCCACAATGATTAAAAGTTGATCCGGCGTTAGATTATCTACCCTCTCACACCACTCAATTTGAAAGGTACCGAGTCGCCTAATGCGAATCTCTTCAAACCGAGATTGATATTGCAGCAACACTTCTTTTATTGCCAACAAATTTGCAAATGGACCGATCATAAGATTATAAACCGTATCCAACTGACGCGTTTTGGAGAACGCCACCAATTGAAGTTCTGTATCCATTTGCGAGGCGGTTTGAATTACAACATCCCGGCTAATATCGCGCATTAACTCTACGGCAAACGCAGAACCCTGTTGGCTGTAAAGCCAATTTAGAGAATCAAACTCAACCGCAACTATCAAATCTGAGGGGTCATTTATCTCGGCAATCTCGGCTTCTGGTAGCTCTTTCGCATCGGTAATGCTGTTATCTGTTTCTTCAACCTCAGCTATTTCATTATCGGTGTCGACCGAATCATTGTCAGTCAGCACAACAGCATCATCTTGCAGCGTAGATTCCTGTTCTCCTTCTAGTTTATCGGTATCCGTAATTGACTCCGGAACCGACCGATCATCGATGCTAACTTCTCCCTGCTCGGAAATCTCATCAGAGTTTTCAGTCACTTCAATTTGGGGCAATACCTCATTGTCTTGGGAATCATTTAACGTTTTAGCCCCGACGACATCATCACTGTTAAGTGGGTCATTAGTGATATCATTACTCAAGTCAGTCGACACCTCTAGACCGTTATCTACTTGAACCGGCTCATTCAACGCTACATCAATTTCGTTTTGAATCAGAGTTTCGCTTGCTAGATCAATGGGTAGCTGATCCGGCTCTGCATTTTCCACTAGACTGGTTATCACAGAATCTGATGACTCATTCGCAGAGTCAACAACAGCAACTGTATCGGCATCTATCGAATCTTTTAGCAGACCGTCTTGAGTCTCGCTAGCAGCAATAACTGCATCGACATCAAGCGATGATTGTTCAACATCGTTCCCAACGAGTTCATCCTCGCTAGCTAAATTGACATCCGATTCACTTGGTGCAGATTCCGTAGTCAGTAAGTCCGACTGACTTAAACCACTTGAGTCCGTGTCAACCTGATCATTATCTGCCTCACGATTACTGACGTTGGCATCATTAGTTTCGAAAGATTCATCGGATTCTTCCCCATCATCTGTTACTACAGGGGCTTCATCTGTTACTACAGGGGCTTCATTCAGGTCAGTGGTTAGTGTATTACTTTCATCATTTCCAGTAACTAGCGACTCAATTACATCCTCAACTTCGACACTTAACTCGCTACCCGCTTCATTAGCTCCCTCTTCAGCGACAGCCGCCTGTATTGAGGTCAGAGTCTGTGGGCCGTTTAATGCTTGCAGCTGCCATTCCCGTTTAACGTTATCTGCTTCGTCCTCGACCAAATACAGCTCATTGATCTGCACCCAACCTCCGATAGATTCTGGTGCTCTGATACGAACCCATTCCTGTGCATCTTCTAGAACTCTAACCGTTGCACCTGTAGGATAATTGCCAACCGGCTGAGATTCATTAGTAGTCGAGGGTAAGGGCCGAGCTCGAACACCTCGTCCTGTGATCCGTCCGTCATTACCGTCCCGATCCAAAAACCGACTATAGATCCATAACGGTAAACCCCCGGCCACTTCTACTTTTAGCCAAGTCGATTTTTTCTCTATTACTCTAAGTAACATTGCAGCAGGTAAGCGATCAATTCGCGCAGAACTCTCTCGACTTCGCGCATATACATCCATCCCATTCGGACCAACCCGAAGAATATTGCCATTTTTTATTTTTGCCGCGCCGGCAATATTCAAAAATCGCGGGTCATCAGATGCAACGACCTGCTCTACCTCAGCAGAGGCCACCTCAAGCATTTCATCAACTTCATTCAAATCCGAGGGGACTGCCTGCACTTTTTCATCAGCGGGCTCTTCTACAATAACTTCCTCAACTTCCTCGACTGTTGAACCTTCGCTTTCGGATGAGTTGAGCACTACCAAAGATCTGGAACTCGTTACGGAAATTTCCATTCGATCCCGAGCCGACTTCCATTCCTTTGCGACGAACTCATCGTCCGGCAGTTCCACTACATTTGTCACCTCCACCCAGCCAGTCATGGACTCTGGCGACTGCACTTTGCTCCACTCTGGTCGAGATTCGAGCAATAACACGGCATCACCATCGAGGAAAATTCCCACTGATTTAACGTCAGCAGCAGTACCTGGATCTGGGCGAGCCTGAATCCCAGACCCGGTAATTGTTGTTTGCCCTTCCACAGTAACGACGTTCTCGGACGGCACCCATACCGGCAGACCACCGGGGAATTGTGCGCGAAACCAACCTGCATTTTGTTCTACAACACGCAATAACGAGCCAGAGTCGAGAGTTGTTAAAATTGGAGACAGTCGATTGAAACCAGCATAAACGCGAATAGCCTCGCCACTTATCCGGCCATAACCGGTCCAAGTGTTTTCACCCTCCACCTCATTTTGTTGGTTCGTAGAGCCCACACGCACCAAGAAATCCAGGGCCTGCTGGTAGTCAGATTGAGCCGATCGTTCAAACCAATCTAACGCGACCTTCGAGTTTTGTTGCACATCGATCCCATAAAAATAAGCTCGACCAAGATGATATTGCGCTTCTCGGTTTCCGTTCTCAGCGGCAATATGCCACCACTCTAGAGCCTTTGCTTTGTCCGGCTTCGTGCCGACACCGTGAAAGTAAGCATTGCCAAGTTTATACTGGGCGGCGGCATGTCCTTGGTCTGTTGCCCGACTATACCAATACACTGCCTCAGACTGATCCACCACAGTACCAGTGCCATCGGCAAACATTTCACCAAGACGATATTGGGCTTCCGGATCGCCATCGTAGGCCTTTAAAAGCCATATTTCCAAAGCTTCCTGATAGTTCTTAGTCTCCCAAGCGGCCAGTGCTTTGTCCATCGATTCATCAGCTGTTGCCGCCAACAAGCTCGTTTGAAAAATTGTGACTAAAAGTGCCAGTAGGATTCGACCGGTATTTAGAAATTGAGGCATATATGATCCCTGAGTGGTAGAACAGATTTATGCTGTAGCAGATGTAATTATAAAGGTATTTTCAACAGTTAATCATCGTCAAATTCATCTACCAGACTTTTCCCATCGCTTAAGAGTCTGCAAAGAACGGCCATAGAAATAATTACCCATAGATTGCGGATACGCAAAATCCTTCGCTTCTGGGCACGCGTACCGAGCGAGACAGGTATTAGCACAGTCGGAGTTGCTACTCAGACGGTAGTTAACACAGCCGTTTAAGTCAAATTCCCCAGGTTCCCCGGGGGCATTTACCGGGCATGCAGTCAAGCAAGGTTTATCGACACATGAAAGACAAGGTGACTTGTATTGCTCCATCGCCACTTGAGGAAGTTCTAGAGTAGAGAGCAAAACCGCGCGAAACGCATACCAAGTTCCAAATGGCTTATAGATGTTTATGCCGAGCCACGAAGATTCGCCCCATCCGCAAAACTTGCCCAACTTTTGAAGCGGAATTTGCGTAGACCCCGGATAAATTATTTCACAGGTGGAGTTTTTCGCTAATTCACTGAAAGCTTCATTGACCGTTTTAATGCTAAATTGATCCACAGGTTCATCACAGACAGCTAAGTCAGCTTCCACTCGGGGCCATATTTTACTACCCGAATGACCAATTATAACTACCGTATTATACGAAGTTTCTCTATCCACCATAGCCGAATCTAAATCTGCGCGCAGGTCATCGTCAATAGTAGATATCGGAATTGATGAAAAAACGTTTAACCCATTATCGTCTAAGCGTTTGCTAAGATTACGCCAAATTAGGCTATTTTTTTGTTTCATAATATTTAAAAATTCGGTAATTTTTGGTCCTGTGATTATTGCTAACAAATTACTACTGTTCGGACAATCAACTTGAATAACAATAAACTGAAAAAATGCATCACACAAGGTCACCGCGGCGCGAGAGGATATCTTCCAGAAAACTCTATTGCAGGTTTCGAACGAGCATTCGAGGCGGGGATGGATCGCATTGAAGTCGATGTAAATATTACGGCCGACGGACAATTGATTATAGTTCATGATGAGACCATAAACCCCGATATCGTAAGGCAAGGGCCGAACTGGGCAGAAACGCCTATCCCGTGGTTTTCCATAAATTCGACTGATTTACCAACATTCGATATCGGTCGATTAAGACCCCATAGCCATTATCAACAGCGTTTTTCAGAGCAACAATCTATAGACGGCACCCGAATTCCAACACTAGAAGAGTTGTCAACCTTTATTAAATCATTGGAAAGATCCGGCCCGTTAATAACACTAGAAATTAAATATGGGCCCACTGTGCCGGAACCACAACCAGAAGTGAGTTACTACGCAAAACGGGTCATCGACACTATAGAGCGGTTAGACTTACAATCAACAGTAACCCTGCAATCATTCAATTGGTCTATTATAAAAGAAATGCAAAAACTAGCACCCAACCTAATCTATGGGTGTCTAACTAGTTGTCAGCCAAACTTTGATACTGTAACAATAAATGGTGGCAATTCACCCTGGACGGCTGGACTAAATATTAAGGATTTTGGCTTTTCAATGCCAAAAATGGTAAACGCTATGGGTGTAAGCTACTGGTGCTCTGAACATAAAGACCTCACAATTGAAAAAATAGAAGAAGCTCGTGAGCTTAATCTTGATGTTTATGCTTGGACGGTAAATCAAAGTAACGATATGAAAAAGCTACTGGCATGGTCGGTTGATAGCATTATTACTGATTATCCTGAAAAATTGGCGGAGTTGGTAGAGAGGGGATGACGCACAAAGCGAAAGTCATCGTAATTTTGTTTCCTAAATCAGAATTGATAAAAATTTGTGAAACCACTACTTGATGTTAAAGATCTAAGGGTCGATTTCAAGGTGCACGGCGGCTCCATTGAGGCCGTTCGTGGCGTATCCTTTGACGTTATGCCAGGCAGCACCGTGGCCATAGTAGGCGAAAGCGGTTCCGGTAAGTCGGTAACAGCTCAGTCCATTATGGGCATACTGCCAAAAATTGCATCCATTCGAAGCGGCCAGCTTCTACTTACCCCCGCTGAAGATGCTGACACTATCGATATTGCCAAACTTGACCCGACAAGCGAAGGCATGAGAGCTATTCGAGGTGGCGCAATATCGATGATATTCCAAGAACCGATGGTATCTCTGTCACCACTGCACACTATTGGCGATCAAATAAGCGAGGCGCTTTTTCTGCATCGTGACGCCAGTATTAAGGAAGGTATGCGTCTTACAGAAGAGATGCTCAAACTGGTTGGCTTTCCGAATCCAGCCAGAGCATTACAAACTTATCCGTTTGAACTGTCTGGTGGTCTTAGACAACGCGCCATGATTGCATTGGCGCTTATATGCCGTCCGTCCTTACTCATCGCCGATGAACCAACGACTGCATTAGACGTAACCATTCAGGCACAAATTTTACACATTGTGCGTGAATTACAAAAAGAACTCGGCATGGCTGTGCTGCTAATTACACACGATCTCGGTGTTGTTGCAAACGTCGCAGAAGAAGTTGTAGTTATGTACCATGGCGAGGTTATGGAACGTGGGTCAATCGGAGATATATTTACCTCGCCGCAACACCCGTATTTGAAAGCGCTGTTCAAGGCCGTCCCCCACTTCGATATGAAGAAAGGTGAGCGACTAATACCGGTTCGCGAGATAGAACATCAATTGGGTCCTCACTTTCAACCCGAAGCCAATCCCAAGCAAGTCAGCGAAAAAAGGCACTTAGAAATTACCAACATCGTAAAATCTTATGCCGTTCGAAACGAAGGCTGGTTTACGTCATCTGCATCTGAAGTTCGCGCCGTCGACAATGTTAATTTGACTATACTGAAAGGCGAGTCCATGGGACTTGTTGGTGAAAGTGGCTGTGGCAAAACCACATTAAGCAAAATAATTATGCGGGCACTTACACCCGATAGCGGTAGTGTGCGTTTCTATGATGGTGATACGCCAATTGACGTCCTTGGATTGAATAATACGGAAATGTTTGATTTCCGCAAGAAAATGCAAATTATTTTTCAAGATCCATTTAGCTCGCTAAATCCACGAATGACAGTATTCGACATCATTCGCGAGCCACTTATTATTCATGGTGTGGGCGACGATGACTACCAGATTGAATTAATCAAAGAGCTAATGAAACTAGTAGGACTAGATCCCCGTTTCCTTAGCCGTTACCCACATAGCTTCTCTGGAGGCCAGCGGCAACGGATAGGAATCGCGCGAGCACTAGCGTTAAGACCCGACGTAATCATCTGCGATGAACCCGTATCAGCTTTGGATGTATCAATCCAAGCACAAATCTTAAACCTACTTAAAGACTTACAAAGGGAACTGAATTTAACCTATCTGTTCGTATCCCATAACCTCGCAGTAGTTGATTATATTGCTGACAGAATTTCAGTTATGTGTAACGGAAAGTTAGTCGAAGTAGCCCCACGGGAAATGCTTTTTGCAAACCCGGTTCATCCTTATACAAAAGCACTTCTGCAAGCGGTACCGTTTGCAGAGTTATCAAGAAAACTCGATTTCAACTCTATATACAAAAACAAAGCTTCCGACCCAAATTCTTGGAACGAACCATTTTCCAGTAAAGAACCGGTTAAAAGCGCGTTAATTGACTTGGGTGACAACCACTTTGTGCGGGCACGAGCCGATGCGAGCGCAGGAGACCTTTTATGAAAACACGCTTATTCAGTCGCAGTATTTTTGCTATTTTACTTACGACGGGTATTGCCCATGGAGCGTCTGAAGTTCCAGTTTTGACTGAGCGGGTCAGCGCCGGCGAATTGCCTTCTATAGACCTTCGCTTGCCCAATAACCCACGTGTCATTGACCTCGACCTAGACGGGAGAAGTGTTGGTCAGTATGGTGGTGAAATTCGATTACTTATGGGTACCAATAAAGATATTCGCATGGCCAACGTATATGGTTATGCACGTCTGCTCACCTATGATACGAACTTTGAATTACATCCCGATATACTGGAATCTATTGATATCGAACAAGGCAGTGTTTTTACACTTCATTTACGCGAAGGTCATAAGTGGTCCGATGGTGAGCCGTTTACCACAGAAGATTTTCGATATTATTGGGAAGATGTAGCGAATAGTGAATTGTTATCACCGTTTGGTCCTAATAAAACCTTACAAGTAGGCGACGAATTTCCTACTGTAACTATTATCGATCCGTATACCATCAAATACGCCTGGTCTAAACCTAACCCATACTTTTTACCCGCCCTCGCCGGCGCACGGCCCCTGTATATTTATCAACCGGCGCATTACATGAAACAATTTCATGGCAACTATGCAGATACCAATAAGTTAAACGAAATGGTGCTCGACGCGGCGGTGAGAAACTGGGCTAGCTTACATACACGCAAAGCACGTCAGTACAAAGCCACCAACGTAGATTTGCCCGTGCTACAGCCATGGATTAATTCAACACCTCCTCCGTCGGATCGTTTCGTATTTAAACGTAACCCGTACTTCCACAGGGTCGACCAATCTGGCCAACAACTGCCGTATGTTGATCAGTTAGTGATTAATATTGTCAGCAAGAGTCTAATACCGGCAAAAACCGGATCAGGAGAAGCTGACCTTCAGGCACGTTACTTACGCCTAGATAACTATACTTTCTTAAAGGAGGGTGAGGCACGCAATGATTTTACCGTTAGATTATGGCAGAAAGGTACCGGCGCTCAGATAGCTTTGTATCCGAACCTTAACAGCAACAATCCAGCGTGGCGTCAGCTCGTTCGTGATATTCGATTTAGAAGAGCCCTTTCTCTTGCAGTAGACCGGAGCGAAATAAATAATGTCGTCTATTTCGGCCTCGGAGCGGAATGCGCCAACACCGTTTTATCGGCCAGTCCGCTTTTCCAGGAAGATTACCGAACTAAATGGGCGCAGTTCGATATTGATCAAGCCAATGCACTGCTTGACGAAATGGGACTAACCGAACGTAATGAAAATGGAATTCGACTGATGTCTGATGGATTGCCAATGGAGGTAATTGTGCAAACTGCAGGTGAAAGCACCGAACAAACAGACGTCTTGGAATTAATTCACGACACATGGCGGCAGATTGGCGTTAAGCTTTACAGCAAGCCATCTCAACGTGAAGTATTTAGGGATCGGGTGTTCTCAGGCGGCGCAATGATGGCTATCTGGTCGGGAGTCGATAATGGTTTACCGACTATCAATGAAAGCCCGGCAGAATTCGTACCGGTTGCTCAGGACCAACTGCAATGGCCCAAATGGGGCCAGTATTACGAGACCGGTGGCAACGCAGGTGAAGCACCGGATATGCCAAGCGCACAACGATTGCTGGAACTTCGTGATCAATGGCAAATGGCTTTGGAAGATTCTGGTCGCGAGTCGGCATGGAGAGAAATACTCAATATTCATCGGGATCAAGTATTTTCAGTTGGTGTCGTTTGCGGCGTACTGCAGCCCGTTGCAATTAGTAATAAACTGCAAAATGTTCCAGAAGAAGGCGTTTATAGTTGGTCTCCCGGTGCATACTTTGGAAGCTATCAACCCGACACATTCTGGATGAAACCCTAAATTAATGATCACCCCGCTGCTAAAGTTTCTGAGACGACTATGCTGAATTATATTTTACGACGCATTCTACTGATGATTCCGACTTTGATCGCGATCAGCATTATCGTCTTCGTAATTATCCAACTGCCACCCGGCGATTATCTGGAAAGCCACATCGCAGAGCTGAAATCTCAGGGTGAATCTATTGATCCGCAAAAAATTGAGTTTTTACGACAGGAGTACGGACTCGACAAGCCCATGTGGGAACAATACATCAACTGGGCATGGGGTTTTCTACAGGGGGACCTAGGGTATTCATTTGAATACGAACTACCTGTTGCCGATGTAGTCGGCGATCGAATGCTACTGACGGTGATAGTGTCCCTTGTTACTATCATTTTTACTTGGATGATCGCCTTTCCAATAGGAATTTACTCGGCAACCCATCAATATAGTTGGGGGGACTATGGCCTCACCTTTCTAGGTTTCATAGGATTAGCTGTCCCAAATTTTCTACTTGCACTGGTTATGCTTTATCTTGCTAATGTTTACTTCGGAACATCTATAGGCGGATTAATGGATCCTACATATATTGATGCTCCTTGGTCGTGGGGAAAATTTGTCTCTGTTCTAGAGCACCTATGGATTCCAGTTGTGGTTATTGGTACCTCTGGCACCGCAGGAATGATTCGGCGACTTCGAGCAAACCTACTTGATGAGTTGCAGAAACAGTACGTTACTACAGCACGTGCAAAAGGCATGACTGAGTATAAATTGGTTATGAAATACCCCCTTCGAATGGCGCTTAACTTTTTTATTGCTGATATCGGATCTATTTTACCGAGTGTCATTTCTGGCGCAGAAATTGTTGCGGTAGTGCTGTCACTGCCAACTACGGGTCCCATGTTGCTAACGTCTTTACAAAGTCAGGACATGTACCTTGCCGGCTCTTTTCTAATGTTTCTTGCAATGCTTACCGTGCTCGGTGTATTGCTTTCCGATATTCTTCTGGCAATGCTGGATCCACGTATTCGCTTACAAGGGAGTGCTGCAAAATGATGGAATCCCGTTTCCGGCAGCTTGAACATTTTGTTTCGAAAGAACCATTCGACCCATTTTCTGTTGAAAAACTCACTCCCGAACAGGAACAATTTTACCTTGCTTCGCAATGGAAGTTAATGTGGTGGAAATTAAAGCGACATAAACTTGCCTTATTTTCGGGTCTGATATTACTCGTTCTCTATTTTTCAGTGGCCTTTGCAGAAATCCTTGCGCCCTATAATCTTGAGACACGGGATGCAAAACATATTTATGCGCCCCCACAAATGCCCCACTTGTTTCATGAAGGGGAATTTGTTGGTCCGTTTGTGTATGGATATAAATTCACACTCAACATGACCAATTTGAAGCGGGAATACACTGCTGACCCAAAGAAAATACAGAAATTACGTTTTTTCTGTTCGGCTGATAAATATAACTTTTGGGGCTTAGTCGAAAGCTCGTTTCATATAGTCTGTCCTGCGAAAGGCGGAACAGCCTACTTTGTCGGTACCGATCGTCTTGGCAGAGACCTTCTTTCCCGCACCTTCTATGGTGCCCGAATATCGCTCACCATCGGTTTAGTTGGAATCATAATTAGTTTTACACTGGGAATCGTAATCGGAGGGATAGCTGGATATTACGGCGGTATTGTAGATAATTTAATACAACGACTTATCGAAATACTAAGATCTTTTCCAGAACTTCCTCTGTGGATGGCTCTGTCAGCAATTTTACCGGTCACCTGGAGCCCTTTGCTGGTGTTTCTTGGCATAACCGTAATCCTTGCCCTGCTCGACTGGACAGGGCTAGCTAGGGCCGTACGATCGAAATTACTCTCACTTAGGGAGGAGGACTACTGCACGGCTGCGGTAATGATGGGAGCAAAACCTAAACGCATTATTTTTCGACACTTGCTACCTGGTTTTTTGAGCCATCTGATAGCATCGGCATCCCTATCTATTCCCGCAATGATACTGGGTGAAACCGCGTTAAGCTTTTTAGGGTTAGGACTACGTCCTCCCGTTACAAGTTGGGGAGTATTGCTGAATGAAGCACAAAATATAAACGTAGTCGCACTTTATCCGTGGCTAATGTTTCCAGTACTACCTGTAATAGTGACAATATTAGCGTTTAACTTCTTTGGCGATGGCTTAAGAGACGCCGCAGATCCATATAAATAAACAGCGTCTAAATTAGAGATTCGAATCTTCGAATCTCTAATACTCTGTTTTTATCGAGCATTAGCACTCAAAAAGGCATTACTAATAGTGATTAAATAGAAATTAATTACAGGCAGTAAGGCAACCACACGCCCAACAGGATAAACGATCTAATTCGTGTTTCGTTAATTCCAATGTGGTGGAAAACTTGCGATAAAAGCAGGAAGTTTTTCGACCCGAGATCTCCAACCGTGTAACGCGGGAAAATCTTCACTCAACTTATTAAGACCAATCTCTTTAGAAAGTTCCGGAGCCTGTGCAATGCCTCGATACAGTCGCTGCATAGTCGGTGTTAAAACGATATCCGCAGCAGAAAACCCTCCTTGCAGCCAATCAGTCTTGCTAAGTTTACTTTCTAAAAGACTGAGTTCTTTAAGGATTTTAGTAGCAACACCATCCAATAAATCCCTGAATTGCACAATCTTATTACGAAAAACAGGCTGCACAAAATCAGCGACAGGCTTGTCGACATAACTAAGAATTTCAAAAATGCTTTGTTCGATAGAGGCAACTTCTGCTGGCGTTTTACCAAACAATGGAGGAGTCGAAAACGCATTCTCCAAATAATGCATTATCGCCAAGGACTCAGTAACGACTACGTCATCGTGCTTCAATAACGGAATTTGTCCTCGTGGATTCAGGTTTAAGAACCACGGTTCCTTTTGTTGTTTTTTAGAGGTTTCAAGTACAATTGACTGATAATCTAATTGTTTATATTCTGCCATCATAATCACACGCCAGGCCGGTGCGCTGCCGCTAATCCAGTAAATTTCCATACTCATATCGTTAACCGTGACGTCACAATAACCGGATCACCAACACGAATCGTTCCGGGCGCTCTACACACTAAATGCACACCAAATGCCACTCCACCATCTACATGACGACGATAAGTAGAGAGGGTTCTCAACGGCTCTTGCTGCGGGTGTTTCTCTTTCGTTTCCAAATCTATAGTAGTAAAAACACAGCGTTGGCATTGCTGCATTACCTCAAACTCTGTATCACCAATAACAATCGTCTTCCATTGATCTTCAGAAAACGCTTCGCCACTTTTTACCACAATATTAGGTCTGAAACGTGACATAGGAATCGAATGTTCAAGCCTGCCATTTAAGTCATCAAGACTTTCAGCTGAAACTAATAAGATTGGGCATTCATCAGCAAAACTTACAATATCACCTGGCTGCCCACCAACACTGGTTGGTAAAACACGTTGTCCCCTATCATCAATTAACAACAGCCGGCACTCAGTATTCAGGTACGTCTTAAACCATTTACAAACAATAGAATTTGCGACAACACCTACTGCAGGATCATCGAAAACTGTTACGTTCACCTTATCACCGGTCCAGGCACTATCATCTATAACGAGATCCACTTGATTCGGAGCCGAGATAACGATGCAATCAGTATCTATTCGACAAGTCACATCGAGTAATGCAGGAAAGTCTCGACCTGTAATCTGTTTGTGCTCCGTTGAGAAAAGAGACATTCGCCGATCATACTGTAATCCTCTTTTTTCAATACTAGTCCATTCAAGATCAACCCCAAAGGTCGATTTTATGGGGTAAATAGTCAATCCCGTAACATTGATCACAAAAGAATCCTTGGAGCTATTAATCTTGTTTTATATTATCGCCGGACGCCAACTGCATATCACGTTGACGTTGTCGCTCCTGACGCATCATTAGCCAACCGGCCAGACATACTCCGATCGCGACCACTATAATTATTATTGTTGCCATCGCATTAATATCCGGTCGGAGTCCCAGACGAACTCGGGAGTATATTAACATGGGCAGAGTATTAGCTCCTGGTCCCGAAACAAAACTTGCAATAACGAGATCATCAATAGATAACGTAAAGGCCAATAGCCAGCCGGCTAATAGCCCTGGTGCCAGCAGAGGTAACGTAATATCTATTAATACACGAAAAGGTTTTGCACCTAAGTCTTCAGCCGCTTCTTCTAGAGATTGATCCAATCCGGTCAGTCTAGATTGAATAATAACCGCTACATATGCCATTGAGAATGTTATGTGCGCAATTGTAATCGTGGTTATTCCGCGATTAGTTGGCCAACCGATAAGCTGCCCCAGAGTGATAAACAACAACAATAAAGATAAACCGGTTATAACTTCAGGCATAACCAATGGTGCTGAAATCATCCCACCAAAAAGAGTACGACCACGAAAGCTTTTGAAACGAACCAATGCCAATCCAGCAAGCGCGCCAAGCATGGTTGCGAAGGTGGCATTCATTAAGGCTATTTTAAGACTTAAAGTAATAGCTGCCCAGACTTCCTCACTTTCAAAAAGTACTGTATACCAACGAGTTGACCAACCGCCCCAAACAGGAACAATTTTGGAATAGTTAAATGAATAAACAATCAATAAAACCATCGGCACGTATAAGAACGTAAAACCGAAACAAAGCATACTGAAAATGAATGTCGATCTTTTTTTCTTCATGGATAGTTATGGTTGGTTTTCCTTACCCTGAATGTGTTGATAGATCATCATCGGTATGACTAACAATAGCAACAGAGCAATAGCCACTGCAGAGGCGACCGGCCAATCATTATTAGAGTTAAATTCATTAAACAGCACACGTCCGATCATCAATACGTTTCCACCGCCCAATAAATCGGGGATAACGAACTCCCCAGTCGCAGGTATGAATACCAGAAGTGACCCCGCTACAATTCCTGGCATCGTCAATGGCAACGTAACACTGAAAAACGTAATGGTGGGTTTCGCTCCCAAATCCGCTGCAGCCTCGTGCAATGTCATATCCAGCTTCTCCATATTCGCATAAAGGGGCAAAATCATGAACGGCAGGTAGGTATAAACTATTCCAACATATACGGCGAATTCCGAATACATCATTCGCAAAGGCTTCTCGATTAGTCCAAGCCAAATTAGGAAATTATTAATTGTTCCCTGATCCGCCAAAAGCCCCATCCAAGCATAAACTCTAAGTAAGAATGAAGTCCAAAACGGTAAAATAATGAGCAGTAATAAAATATTTCTCGTAGTCGGCGGAGAGCGGACTATGCCATAGGCTATTGGATAACCGATCAACAAACATATAAGAGTTGATATAGTCGAAATTTTGACCGAGTTGATATAAGTTATAACGTAAAGATCGTCTTCCCAAAGATAAGTAAAGTTGTCAAAAACAAGACGTATCATAACGATGCCATCCTCGCTCCAATCAAGCAAAGGACTAAACGGCGGACTGGCAATTAACGCTTCAGCAACACTGATCTTCAATACGATTAAAAAAGGTACGAGAAAAAAAAACAATAGCCAAAAAAACGGGATCGCAACAACTATCGATTTCCAACTACTCTGTAAAGATCGCGATAACCGAACGAAAAAAGAAGCTTTATGTTCGTCCTGTATTGCTATCAGATCTTCATTCATCGGGTTAGTAATACAACATTAGATGGATCAAATTTCAGATAAACCTTATCGTCCCACTCAGCCAAATGCTTGCCATCACGGGGACGATGTTGATTCGGGTATGTGATATCAATAATTTTCTTATCTTCCAACTCTATTCTGTAGGTAGACATACTGCCCAGATAACCAATATCGTGGACAATTCCACTAAGAACGTTCACTGAATTCGTATCCGTTAGTGTTGTTGATATGGACATTTTTTCCGGCCGTATTGCTAACCAAACCTTACTACCATCGGCTATCTCAGCACTATATTCAACAATCAACTCCCCCTTCAACGCGGGAACATTAACCACTAGATTTTTATCCACACGTTTTTGTACACGACCTTCAAACATATTAGCTGAACCAATAAAGTTCGCTACAAAACGATTATCTGGATACTCGTAGATTTCGGTAGGTGTTCCTATTTGCACAAACTGTCCTTCATCCATAACCGCAATTCGAGTGGACAACGTCATCGCTTCTTCCTGATCATGAGTTACTACCACGAACGTGACACCAAGCTCATCCTGTATATTCATCAATTCAAACTGAGTTTGCTCACGCAGGCGCTTATCCAGAGCTCCTAAAGGCTCATCCAGCAATAAAACCTTAGGCTTTTTGACTAACGATCGAGCCAACGCAACACGTTGTCTCTGCCCACCAGATAACTGATGAGGTTTTCGTTTCGAAAATATACCAAGCTCAACCATTTCCAGCATGTCGTGGACACGTCGCTTGATCTCACCCTTCGCCACACCATCTCTCTTCAGGCCATAGGCCACATTCGCTTCTACATTCATGTGGGGAAACAACGCATAGGACTGAAACATCATATTCACCGGTCGCTCATATGGCGGCACATCCGTCATATCCGTTCCGTCTATAAACACTCGCCCAGCAGAAGGTGTTTCGAAACCTGCAAGCATTCTCAGCAATGTTGTTTTGCCACAACCAGAGCCACCCAGTAAGGAGAAGAGTTCGCCTTTATAAATATCAAGGTCTACACTATCTACTGCTGTAAACGCTCCAAAATTTTTAGTTAATCCTTGAATTCGAATAAATGGCTCGGCTTCCGGATCCAGCCAGGGGCGCTCCGAAAAATCTATATTATTACTCATTAATCATTGCTACAGTGACACGTGACGAAGAAGCCGGTGATTAAGCCGACTTCTTCCCGTTGTTCAAATATTATTGACCAGACTTGAATCTTGTCCAAGTACGTGTGCGTACACGCTCAGTCTTTAGCGGAACAACAGCCAGTGTATACATTTGTTCAACCGCTTCCTTTGGAGGGTATGCAGCAGGGCTACTGGTTACAGCTTCATCAACCATATCAAACGAATCTTTATTGGCATTGGCATACCAAGTGTAATTGGAATCACCTGCAGCCACATCTGGACGCATCATATAATCCAGAAACAAATATGCATTATCCAAATTCTTGGCATCCGCAGGGATTATCCAGCCATCTACCCAAAGGTTCGCTTTGCCTTGCCCAGGAGGCGCAAAGAAGTCAAGCTTTACATCGGTTCCAGCTTCCTCTGCACCTGAAAGCGCTAACAAGCCATCTGGCCCCCACGTTACAGACACACAAAACTCTTTTTCTGGCATGCGTTGATACGCATAGTTATCAAAAGTCTTTATATAAGGTCGAACCTTTTCCAACATTTCTCCAACAGCATCATAATCAGCCTTATTTGTCGAAGCGGTATCCAGACCTAGATGAGCCAGTGCCATTGGAATAATATCCGTTGGTGAATCTAGAAAAGATACTCCACATTCAGCAAGCTTTTCCATATTAGCTGGATTAAAAATCAGATCCATAGAGCCGATAGGTGCATCAGGTAATACCGAACGAATTAACTCCTCATTATAGGTAACACCATGGGTACCCCACATATAAGGGATTACGTGTTGGTTACCGGGGTCCCAGTTAGCATCAAGTTGTCCCATGATATCAGGGCGCATGTGTCCGAGATTTTTCAGCTTAGACTTATCGAGTTTGTGCAAAATATTTGCAGGAACCAGTCGTCCGATTGCACTGCCGGAATGACTCACAACGTCATATCCCGTATTCCCAGCCAATAGCTTGGCGTCTACAGTTTCAACGGAGTCGTAATTATCGTACGTGACCTTAATATCGTATTCTTTTTCAAAATTGGCAATTGTCTCCTCACCAATATATTCGGCCCAGTTATAAACATTAAGTGTTCCGGCAGCATACGCTGTGCCAGCGATCAGACTGGCTGAAAGCGTTAGTGCGCCCAGAACACTCTTTGTCGGTTTAATTGACATTCTTTTCATGGATTTCCCCAGTTAAAATTCTCTCAAAAATAGGCATCTATAAAAACAGCAGATAACCACGGTACAATATCAGCAGAAATACGACGATAGGTCAAACTAATACGATCATTAATTTTCAGCACGTGACGAAATATGAAATTTACTCTGGGCCACGCAAACGATGATGACTTTTAGACAAGTGATTTTGTAATCCCCCCATTTATAACCGCAGTTTTAAGTAGAAGGGTTAAGTTGTAGAAGTTTCATCCGTGGTGTGATGCCACCTATTGTTGAGTGTGGTCGTTCATTATTGTACGTCCACAGCCACTGTGTGGCTAGATGCTGAGCCTGTTCTATTGAGTTAAAGAGGTGCATATCGAGCCATTCATGCCTCGCCGTGCGATTAAAACGTTCGATG
>CAJQKF010000125.1 GCA_905478855.1 uncultured Gammaproteobacteria bacterium | reverse complement strand
TTGATCTTGGGTAAGTTGGGTATAGTGATTCATGTTGCTTCTCATCTTTGGCGAGAGGAAAAGCGATTATTATCTCAGCTTACCCTCTCACTTTCTTCATGAGTTGCACTTACGAGTTGAATTCGCCCGTTAATAGAAAAAGGGCGCGACGAATAATCGCGTCACTTTTTTGCAAGTTAAATACGCTCAGCTAACATACAAGGTCAATAGTAAAATATCAACACTTCTAGTGGAGGTTTATGCTTCCAGATGATCAAGTAATCGATTTTGAAAGTAGTACACATTTTGCTCCCATACCGGAGAGAATATCGTCATATCGGCTACCGGTGAATGCTTGGCTATTTGTTGCTTTGCAAATATTGCAAAATCCTGATTGCGCACCCCATCATTACCATCTATAGCCCTTGAAGGACCAAGCCATCAATCCATGGTGATTTCTCGACCTGCTTTGTGCTCATCAGAGCTCGCCGCATTTTTGTGAAAAATAGAAGCAAGTTTTACCCGGGTTTTTCCTGGCGCAAGCGGTTGGTAAATAATTGATGAGATATTATCCCAGACCATAGCTATTTCAAGATTAGGTAAAATGTAACTTGGCGCTGTAATACGTTCCTTTCCTTCAGCATAGGGGACCAATGGCAATCCAGTCTTCTTGAATTGGTAAGGCGGTGCACTTTCTACTCGCCGCCGCAACGTCAGAACTGAGTCTTTGTGCAGTGCAACGGACCAAGGTGTACCCGTCTTGAAATCTATATCATCAGCTAAACGCTCAAAAACCCCATCATGAACCCAGGGGTGGTGATAGTTTTCCCAATTATCCGGCGCGAGTTTCCAATTGGCATTAAAATCCCACTCAATATGTTCAGCATATTCCAATGCGCCAATATCCGGATGATTCATAAAGTCCAAATAAGGAGCCATATGCTCCTCAATGGAGGACGCGTTGCCATCAACATTTATAAAAATCCACTGGTGCCAAACCGCGCATCGTACCGGTACCAATCCTATGTCGTTCATATTCCCTTTAGCATCGCCGCTCGGTGTGCCATCAAAAAAGGGCGCCCGATTTAATTTACCATTGAGTGCGTAAGTCCAGGCGTGATACGGGCAGCGAACTTGTTTGAGTCCTTTGCAAGCGGTTGGTAAAACCATCATTCCACGATGCCGACATGCATTGTGAAAGGCTCTCACCTGGCCCTCGTCATCGCGCACTAGCAGGAAAGGCAGACCGGCTACCTCTACTGGTATTGCATCACTCGATTCAGCAAGTTCTCCAGTAAAAGCTACTGCCATCCATGATTTCCGGAAGTATTTTCGCTGTTCTAGCTGAAAAAAATCCATGTCCGTATATGCTTTGGAAGGTAGACCATTTGCCTCGGCAAGGGGACGTCTTACGGCGGCGACATTATCCTTACCGATAATGTATGTAGCAGTGTTAATCATCAAATCACTCAAAATAATTTTATGCTTCTAGCGTAAATATATAGGAAAGTGTAGCATATGCGTTACTGAATGCACGATATATGCTGTAAGCATTAACAGCTTATTAATACAGTTAGTATTTGTTGGACACTTAACGCTTACTATATGATCTTACTATGCCTCTTCTAAGTAGTAATCGAGCCATATTTTTTACGTGGTCTAAAATTACGAAAACACCAACTTCTTCGGAAACTGCAATATGAAAGCGCGTTGGGAACTTATTCTAATCCCACCCCTGTTGCTTAGTTTTATGCTTTTGGCAGCTTCACAGATCATTTTTCTGCGAAGCAGTTTCTATCGTGATCTGGGCTATGGTAGCTCTGGCACAGAATTTGAATTCGTTAACTATATCAAGTTTTTCAACGATTCATTCTATCTAAAAGTATTGTGGGATACAGTCAGCGTGTCATTTTTGGCTATGGTATTTACTCTGGCTTTCGCATTTCCAATTGCCTATTTAATTGCTCGTATGTGGTCAAAATGGGGCATGGTACTACTGGCGGGTATTGTCGTGTCCACCTTTATTGCAATTGTAATAAAGGTATTCGGTTTATTTATTATGTTTTCCCGAAATGGATTCATAAATCAAACACTGCTTAGCATTGGTCTGATTGACAAACCATTTACGATTATTGGCAATGAGGCGGGTGTTGTAGTTGGCCTAATGCATTTCACCTTGGGCTTTGGTGTGGTTTTACTATTCAGCGTCGTACAGACAATTCCACGTTCTCTTGAGGAAGCTGCACAAATATTTGGTGCTAGTCGTTGGCGGGTTTGGTATCGAGTGATAATTCCCTTATGCCTACCCGGTGTCGTTGCAGGCTCTTTAATGTTATTTAATATGAGTATGGGTGCATTTACCTCTGCAGCACTATTGGGTGATGGGCGTATTTATACGCTACCAGTACTCATACAACGGGTAGTTGTTATGGAAGCCAAATATGGTATGGGTGGCACTCTAGCAGCAGTTTTATTGGTATCTGTATTACTTATTAATCTGTTATCACTGTATCTATTGCTTGGTCTTCGCCGTCGACGATTGGTGATCGCATGAAAAAACTACAACGTCCGGAACTGCTAATTCGAGTGATGTCCATTCCGGTTTCACGCATACTATTTTATGGCTGGTGTAGTCTTGCCTACATATTCGTTCTAGCGCCACTAGTTATTGTTGCTGGGGCATCACTACATCGAGGCTCGCGTTATACCGTGGTGCAATTTCCACCTACCGAGCTATCGCTTTACTGGTATTCGCAAATACCTGCCACACACTGGGAGGCACTGTCACTAAGCTTTGGTTTAGCGCTACTCTCGGCAGCACTCGCCTACTGTATCGGCATACCAGCGGCATTGGGCCTAGTTCGAAGTAGTATTCGTGGTAAAAGCCTGTTGTCTGCTATATTGCGTGCGCCCATGCAGATTCCGACCATCGTTACGGGGCTTGCGTTCTTGCAAATGTATTATCTGTTTGGTGACCTAACCGGGCTGTATATTAATGGCTCATTCTTTGGTTTACTACTTGCCCATCTATTTGTTGGAATACCCTATGTGATCGGGACAGTAGTAGCGGTATTACAGCGTTTCGATAATCGACTTGAAGAAGCTGCGCTTAGCCTTGGTGCAAGTAGATGGCGTACATTCTATCGTGTAACCTTGCCAGTTATAATGCCTGGTGTTTATGCTGGGGGACTCTATGCTTTTATGGTCTCCTTTGGCGACGTGCCCATATCAATGCTTCTGTCGGCACCCGGATTTGTGACCTATCCGGTTGAATTATTCTATGGGCTGGAAAATGATTTTAATCCAGCCGTTCTTGCGTCTTCAACATTGGTAATATTTCTATCACTTGCCGTTATGTTGGCTATGCAGAAGTTGATCGGGTTGGAAAACCTGCTTCGTTCGGATGGTAATCGGGGTTAGTATGGGTGCTGTCATTTTTAAATCCCTACATACCTAGCATTTATTAAAACGAATTCCCCAATTAGCAAATCCGATATATGACGACGAATAACTATAAGACTGATGCACTCGTAATTGGCGGTGGATTATCTGGAGCAATTTCTTCTTTGCAATTGGCCAGGGCCGGTGTTGAAGTTACTTGTTTAGAACAAGGTGACTGGACCACTCCGGACGACTACCCCGGTGACAAAGCCGATTTCGAGTTACGCGCATTAAAACAATGGCATGCTAATCCCAACGTTAGAGACTGGCCAGTTGATTATAGAATCCTCGAAGACACATCCGATATTAAACCACTACTATTTAATGGCGTCGGTGGCAGCACAATATTATTTAGCGCCCATTGGATGCGATTTTTACCATCGGATTTCAGAGTAAAAAGTCTAGATGGTGTTGCCGACGACTGGCCGATTAAATATGAGGATCTAGCTCCTTATTATGATGCTAATGAAATCGATATTGGGGTATCTGGAATAGCCGGCGATCCTGCCTATCCTGACCGACCGGAATATCAAATGCCACCATTACCGATTCAACCTTGGGGAGAAAAGCTTGCTGCAGCCCATAGTCGGCTCGACTGGCACTGGTGGCCTGGCTCCAACGCAATACTCTCCAGACCCTACGCTAATCGTCGACCTTGTGTACAGCGTAGTACATGCCGTGCCGGCTGTAACGAGGGAGCCAAGAGTTCTGCCGATCGCAGCTTGTGGCCGACCGCCATACAGGCGGGCGCAAAGTTACAAACCGGTGCCCGAGTGAGTAGAATTCTTACCAATGACAAGGGCCTAGCTAGCGGTGTTTTATTTGCAGACCGAGATGGGAATACCCATAAGGTTGAAGCGGAGATAATTATCCTTGCCGGTCATGCCATTGGATCCACACGCTTGCTATTGAAATCGGCCAACGCTCAGTTCCCTGACGGCCTAGCCAATTCATCCGGTCAAGTCGGACGTAACCTGATGATGCACCCCTTGGCTCGAGTGGTCGGATTGTTTGATGAAGACATGACGAGTTGGCAAGGCCATTGGGGGCAAAGCATTTACTCCATGGAATTTGCAGAAACACGTGCGGAGCACGATTTTGTACGCGGGGGAAAATGGAATCTAGCACCTACTGGTGGCCCACTAACCGCAGCCACGTATCCAACCGACGGCAAGCCGGTTATCGGCGAGGATTTACATGATCGAGTGAACAATTGGCTTGGACGATCAGCACTATGGGGTGTTACAGCCGAAGACTTACCTGAGGCCCATAATCGTCTTCTACTTGATAAGGACGAATTTGACGAAGACGGTGATGGTCTGCCAAGACTTATCTATAAAACTTCAGAAAATAGTCGACGTATGTTGGCCTTTATGACAGATCGAGTAAAAGAATCTTTCGCTGCAGCGGGTGTTACTAAAACCTTGCAACAAAGCTTTGCACCCGATGCAGGATGGCACCCACTAGGTACTTGCCGCATGGGTAAATCACCAGATTCGTCCGTCGTAAATAAGTGGAATCAATGCCATGATATCGCCAACTTGTATATCGTTGACGGAAGTACTTTTGTTACCAGCTCATCGGTTAACCCAGCTGCAACAATCGCAGCACTTGCACGTCGCGCAGTAGATAAGATTATACGTGAACGCGGCTCCTCTACCCGAACGGATTCCTGAATAAAATGCTAGACACTAAACAACGAAAACTTTTTACTGAACTGTCCAATGTAATTCTACCCGGTAACTTAGAACAACCTGCGGCCCAGGATATTGATATTGCTGACGAACCACTGGATTTGCTGCTACGTTCACGTCCCGATCTCGAAAAGAATCTACTCAAACAACTACAAAACTATTGTGATGCAACCAGCAATGATGCGCTGAGTTACATTCAGTCCCTTGAAATTACTGAATTGCGCAACTTAATACTCATAGTCTGTGCTACTTACTATATGCATCCGGTTGTCAAAAAAAACATCGGCTATAGCGGACAACAGGCAATCCCGCTTGGTCGTGGTGGCTTTGGGGCAGAAGAGCTTGTGATGGAAATGATGGAGAAACCTAAAACATATCGCTGTGCGGATTGATAAGAAAAGCATACCCACATAATTACCCTTTAGTTTATGATGGGTAATTATGTTACCGGTTTGAGTACACAGCACGATCAAAATACGTAATTTTTTCCATAAAGACACCATCGTCTCGAGTCTTGACAAAAGCCATTCCACACAACGGTGTATTGTCTAATTCCCACCACTCCCAATCAATCAACACACCATCATTATCCTGACGGACCTCATTCGCTAATGTCCAATCACTTGTCGATCCGAGCACTCGTGTAGTGTGTACCCAGTCATGCATATATTTCCCTAATGAATTACGATTAACCGGCAAGGGTTCTCTGGGATCATCAAATATAAAATCCTTCGCAGTCGCGGCTAATAACTTCGTAATATCGAGTTCGTACCAACCCTCAATGTATAACGAACGTAATGCGAACCGATCGGACATAGCAATACACCTCTATGTCTTGTCGCCAACGCTAAGAAAAATAGTGCCCTCTTCAACTTTTACTGGCCAAGTTTCTAGGTTAATACACACAGGAGCCGTAAGCGCTTCACCGGTGCGAATATCGAAACTACCTTGATGAAGCGGACACTCGATTACAGTGTCAAATACAAAACCATCAGACAGATGCTGATCTTCGTGGGTACATAGACCATCTGTCGCAAAAAAACCTTCTGGAGTATTGTAAATACAGTAAGTTTTACCATCGTGATCAAAGCGTTTTACGTCCTCTTCATCAATTTCATCAGCAGCACAAATTCTAATCCAGTTTTCACTCATATTAATACTCTAGGGTAAGTCGGGTTTCTTTAATTATAATGTATTTCCCCTGCTATGATACTTTTCTACAGCTGACAATTCCTGAACTTTAGAAGTCGAATTTACGTTCCAGCATCTCGACATTAAACCAACCTGTATGAACCGGCAATATTGTCTCCAGTTCAATCTCCATGCCTACCCAATAGTGAGGTCAAGCACAAACCGACTACACCTCCACAAATATAATTCATAAAATATTTAGCCTGATCGTGGTAATACGAAATGTTCTGTCTCAAGTAATATAATCAGCACGAATTTAATCGCAATACACAATTTGTCAGTCTATTAGCTATTACGCTGCGGCACGTAGTATTGTATTCTGGCTATCTGTTTTTGGTTGTTAGCACGCACAGCATTCCATGGAAACTAAAACTGACAACACCATTAACCAATTTACAATGATCAATACCCCAGAACCGGTATACTTAGGTTTTCAAGGGCTAACTACTCTATGTCACTAAAACTAAATTACCATAATGATGGCCTTATAAAAGCCGTCGATGCGATATCACCTGATAGGGCTGCATATTATTCACGCAAGTGTGAAAATTTTATAGATCAATATAGTAGCCATCCGAATTACATAGACTGGACCTATGGCAAAACCGAGTTACTTTTGCAGTGGGTTGCGCAACTTGCAGCAGAAGAGACGCTGCTAAATATTGTGCAGGAACTTATCGGTCCTAATATCTTGTTATGGAATGCGTTTCTACCAGTTAAGCCACCCCACTCCACTGGAAAGTTTGATTGGCATCAGGATGCTACCTATTGGCCTGTTAGTCCGGCCAACGAAATCGTGTCGTTCTGGGTTGCGCTATCATCTGTAAATCAATCAAATGGCGGCATGCAAATGGTGAAGGGGTCCCACGCCGAAGGACCTGTGGCACACGAAACTACATTTGATAAAACTAGCATGTTACGCCGAGGTCAGAAGGTGTCTGTACCAGCTGATGATGCGCGAATCGTGAATATTGATCTAACACCCGGACAAGCCTCTATACACCACACTTTGATGCTACATCGGTCGAGATCGAACAGCTCAGACAATTGGAGACTAGGTGTCGGACTTAACTATGCATCTTGTAATGTTGGCCCCAAACCCGGGTTTCAAGACTCGGCAATTTTACTGCGAGGACATGCAGATAATAGTCGGTTTGAATTAATGGAATCGCCAAAAACTGATTTGGATAACAACGCGCTGGCGAACTTCGCTAGATCGCAACAGCTCCAGTCGACAAGATACGCTGATGTTAAGTGATTTTTAATCCTGATAAGATACCCATATGAAAGCACTTGCCCCACTAATAGATTTCCCCGCCGCTAGCCAATCAACCTATCTAAATACCGCTTCTGTTGCTCTGATGTACCGTGGCTGCCAGCAGGCAATTGATGATTGGAATAGGGATTTGGCTGAAAATGGCACGGTTAATTTTAACGAACATGCCGAGCAGACGATATTTGACGAGTTACATAGTTCTTACGCGCGACTATTACACGCTACCCCAGAAGACATTGCCGTAGCTTCAAGCGCGACGGAACAATTATCCTCCCTAGCATGGGCAATTATGCCTCCAGCCGATAGCAAGATCTTAACAACCGGAATTGTATTCCCAACAACTATCTACCCTTTCGCACGGGTTGCTCGGCACACGGGCGCGCAAATTGATTTTATACCCGGTGATAATGGCTATACCGACCCTCAAAAACTGCTGGATGCCATTGATGATCAAACTTCCGTCGTGTGCCTTTCCCATGTGGAGTTCGGTAGTGGACAACAATATGACCTGCGCCAATTTGCTGATGTTTGTCATGCCCAAGGAGCATTGCTAATTGTGGACGCTACACAATCGGCTGGAGCAATCCCCATCGATGCTCCGGCATCAGGTGCCGATATAATCATTGCCGCAGGTTACAAGTGGTTGTGCGGGCCATTTGGCGCATCGGTGATGTATGTGGCACCCCATTTGCAAACATCGCTTGATCCTGGCTTGATTGGTTTTCGTAGTAATAAAGACATTTGGAAGCTTGATGTTGAGTATCAGGACTACCCAGATTCAGCCCACCGTTTTGAGTTTAGCACTATGGCTTATGGCTGTGCCGTTGGATTGGCCAAGTCTGTAGGATACTTGGCCAATCTAGGTATCGAGAAAATCCAAACGCATAACTTAATGCTTGCTGATCGGTTGTTAGAAGGGCTGGATGCGCTGGGTGCCCAGATTGTCTCACCCCGAAACACCACTGAACGAACTTCAATTATTAGTGCAAAACTTCCCGATACGCCATCTCAGGAAGTTGTGAGTTATCTTGGTAAGGCGAATATCGTTATTTCCCCTCGCCGGGATTTCTTTCGCTTTTCCCCCCATCTGTATAACAGCAGTGATGATATTGATACGGCACTAGCCGAACTAAATAAACTTTCATAAAAATAACGAGATTCCCATGACACGAATTATTTCCCGCGCAGAAATTGACGCCGCCCTACCTTCTCTCGATTTAATGGAAGTCATTGAAGCCGGTTTTGTGGCGTACTCCGCTGATCAATCGGTTGTGCCACCCGTGGGAGAACTATTAATGCCAAACGGGGAAGTCCATATAAAATATGGCTATCTCAAGGAGGATGATTACTATGTAATTAAAATAGCCTCTGGATTTTCCGGCAACAGCGCTTTAGGTAAATCACCTAATAACGGAATGATGGTGCTGTCTAGCCAAAAAAATGGCGACGTGTTGGCTATTTTACTCGATGAGGGGTGGCTGACTGATGTGCGTACCGCCGTAGCAGGAGCCATCACCTGCAAATACATGGCACCCAACAAGGTAAAACGAATTGGCATAATGGGAACTGGTATTCAGGCACATTTGCAACTGGAATACCTCAAATCAGTTACAGATTGTCGAGATGTGTTGGTGTGGGGTCGTGGCGCAGAGCAAACTGCACGTTATGAGAGAACAATGTCTGCCCATGGATTCCAGATTGAGACTACTCTGGAAACAGCAGATATTGGGGCAAGCTGCAATCTAATCGTTACCACAACGCCCAGCCATATACCGTTGCTGAATTCAGTCGATATTCTCCCCGGCACCCATATCACTGCGATGGGATCGGACACACCGCATAAACAAGAACTTGATAGCGCTATTCTTAGACAAGCCGATATTGTAGTAGCGGACAGCATCCCGCAATGTTTGGAGCGAGGAGAAATTTATAAAGCTTTGGAAGCAAACACAATTACACGATCGGAGCTCCGCGAATTAGGTCAAGTAATTTCAGGAGACTGTTCAGGACGCGACAACGATGAACAAATTACAGTGGCTGACCTGACGGGTGTCGCGGTACAGGATATTCAAATAACCAAAGGAATTTACGAGGCGCTTTAATGTCAGAAACGGAAGCTACGAATTTTCCCTACCCCCTATCACTCCACAGCAAACACTTCGATAGGTTTAATCACTCCACGGACGTTATGGGCACCCTTCGATATAAAATCTGAAGATAGGTACTTAAAAATTTCACTGGTTATTAAGATAGGTTCTCCGACACGTTTACATAAATCCTGAACCCGACTGGCAATATTTACCGCGGATCCCACTACGGTAAAATCCAGTCGACTAGGGCTGCCGATGTTTCCGTACGTAACCGATCCAAGATGCATACCAATAACCATAGATAGCGACGGTTCTCCGGCCCGTAAGCGCTCGTCATTAATAGTATTCATTGAACTTATCGCGGTACGCGCCACATCAATCGCTATTCCACAGGTTGCTTTAGTAGATTGATTTTTAATCGGCAAAACCGAAAGGATTCCATCCCCCATAAATTTCAAAACGTCACCACCCGATTTCTCTACAGCATCTACTACAGCATCTACCACAGCATCAAAATAGCTATTTAACGCTTCAAAAAGATCTGACTTGGTCCATTTTTCCGTCTTTTCGGTAAAACCACGTAGATCGGTAAATATAACAACTGCGTCGATAGTCGTGTGCTCACCCCTTCGAATCGAACCATCCACTGCAGCGCTAGCGGGTCCATTGCCAATATAAGTTCTAAGCAAGCTTTCAGTCGAACGTCGCATGGCAACTGGCTCAAGCGCACATGCTAAACCATGACGGGTATTCTCAATTAGCGAAATATGTTCATCACTAAATCCATATTGGTTATCCGTTACGTAGGTGCATCCTTGTATCGATCCATCGCCATATTCAAGTAAATTTGCATATAAATCAGTGCCACCGGCAGCTGCCAAATCAATATAGGCCCCGTGTTCTTTCTCAACATTTAAATCAGTTAAGTTTTTGTGCAACGTGGTCTTATTTACGAGAACATATTCAAACGGACCACCAGTATAAGCAGGCATTTCCAGCGTTGAGCGCTCAACATCATATTGCGTCGTCTCATCGCTGGTTCATATCACACCCCAAGCCGCTAACAAGGGATTTGCCAGCAACTGCGCTATATTTGCCCGCTGCAAGGGCACACCTGCTTCTCTTAATAGTCGCGCATAGTGTTCAACGATACAAATTCCATCTCCTAAAAGTCGCCCTTCGTTTAACATCTAGGCGTTAATCCTCTCAGCTCTAGTCATCAACCATTCCTATTCGAAAAAAATACGGTACCCGACAGATGATAAAAATATAAAACCCGATTATTGTAAAACCTATTTTTATTCACCAGTGTGCTTCACACTTGTTCTTATCGGCTGATCCGAAAGATAGTATTTGCCATATTAACAAGACCTTTACTAGTCAATGGTAGAAAAATTCAATATGCAAGAACCACTACTGCAATGTAACTTAATTAACTTTTAGCATTAATCAAGTTACACTGTTCCCATGGCTATAAAAGATTGGCTAACATCGGCTGGTTTTGAAGAATACGCTCCAGCATTCATCGAAAACCGTATCGACGTGGAGCTACTATCCGAATTAACTAACTACGATCTAAAGGACTTGGGAGTTGAACGCTTAGGCGACCGAAAGCGCATTCTCAAACTAATTAGTAATTTGGTAAATGTAACAAGTCCTACAGTTGTTTCAGCTAAGAGTTCTGAAATGCCCGACAGTGAAAAACGACAGGTCACTGTGTTGTTTGCTGACCTTTCTGGATTTACAAATCTATCCAGTAAACTTGGTTCGGAAGGCACACACGAACTTCTTAACAAGTATTTTTCGACTGTTGACAGTATTATTGAAAACCACGGTGGTCGGATCGATAAACATATCGGCGACAGCGTTATGGCAGTATTCGGTGCGCCTATAGCTCATGGCGATGACCTGATCAGAGCAATACATAGCGCAATAGCAATTCATAAGGGGATGCTAGCCCTCAACACTGGACAAC
This sequence comes from uncultured Gammaproteobacteria bacterium, assembly GCA_905478855.1. Classification (GTDB taxonomy): domain Bacteria; phylum Pseudomonadota; class Gammaproteobacteria; order Arenicellales; family CAJQKF01; genus CAJQKF01. The sequence goes on along the minus strand of CAJQKF010000125.1, from coordinate 11,046 downwards.
CGCATTATGCCCATGTAGGTATTGCAAGTGGCCAGGTAATGGCAAGCAAAACGGGAAGTGATGCTCATCGTGAATACACTGTTACCGGAGACTCTGTTAACCTCGCATCACGTCTGCAGGATTTAGCAAAACCAGGGGAAACATTGATTTCTGGAGCCCTTTATCAAATGGTTTCCTCTCAGGTAAATTGCTCTATTTTGGACAATGTCGCACTCAAAGGTATCGAGAAACCTGTTAGTGTTTGGCGCGTCGAATCATTACGGGAATGGTCGCCTAGCACAGCGACTAGCACCCTAGTCGGACGAGACGTCGAACTGTCACAATTTTCGAGCACATTAGACATGTGCCTTGCGAGCGGTCATGGCCAAGCGATAGTTGTTCGAGGGGAAGCTGGAATAGGTAAAACTCGGTTGATTACCGAATTCAGCGAAATAGCAAGACGACGCGGCTGCACGTGTCATCGTGGTTTAATTCTCGACTTTGGTGTAGGTAAAGGGCAGGAGGCTATTCCGTCCATCGTCCGAAGTTTACTAAAAATCGAATCTGATATAGGAACACCTTGCTATACAAACTATATTCAAGCGGTATTCGATGATGGTCTTCTTAATAAAAGTCAACGAATATTTCTGAATGACTTACTCGATCTTTCCCAATCCATTGACGAGCAGATTCGCTATGATGCCCTCAATAATAACGAGCGAACGGAAGGTAAGCGAGCTGTTATTTCGAGCCTTATATTCAACCACGAAAAGAATGAACCCCTATTACTAATTATTGAAGATGTGCATTGGGCATCGAAATCAATACTAGATGATATTGCACATTTAGCTAGAACAATCGCCAATGCAAATGGAATACTATTACTAACCTCACGCATCGATAGTTATCCATTAACCGATAACTGGCGAACGAAAATAGGTTCATGTTCATTGCTAACCATTGATCTTGGGCCGCTCCGAAAATCTGATGCCATTAAACTAGCGAATTTGCACCAAGAAACCCTGAGCAACCTGTCTGAGGAAACTATCATACGGGCAGGTGGTAACCCCTTGTTTCTCGAACAGTTGCTGCACAACCAAATTGAGCACGGCAATGATGACGTGCCGCCTTCGATACAAAGCTTAGTTCTTGCACGTATAGACCGACTACCCGCAAAGGAAAAGGAGGCCTTGCAAGCAGCTTCAGTGCTAGGGCAACGTTTTGCGATAGATACCCTACGCTATTTAATTCAGATTGAAAACTATGACTGTGGTGAATTGATAAATCGTCAGTTAATAAAACCTGATGGTGATCAATTCCTGTTTGCTCATGCGTTGGTGCAAGAAGGAGTATACAACTCCCTTATTGCTCCCAAACGTAAAATACTGCATCGCCGAGCAGCCGATTACTTTGCACAACAGGATTTACTCCTAGCGGCCCAGCATCTCGATCGTGGCGAGGACCCTAACGCATCAGCTGCCTACTTAGCTGCAGCCACAAGTCATGCTTTACTATATAGATTCGAATCATCAGCCTCACTGACAAAACGTGGTATTGAGCTATGCAACGACGATGCAACATTATGCTCTTTACTCTGCGTGCGTGGCGAAAGTTTAACCCACATGGGAGATACTAAAGCCGCAATAGACTCTTTTACTATGGCCCTAAGTAAATCCCCACCACTTGAGTTACGCTACGACGCAAGCATAGGCCTTGCTAATGCTTTTCGAATATCTGATCATCGAGATAGTGCATTAGAGGCACTAAGTGAAGCCCAGAAAATTGCAGAAACACTCGACATAGCAGAAAAACTAGCACAAAGTCACTATCTCCGGGGGAATATCCTTTTCCCAACCGGCGACTACACTCGCTGCCTAGCTGAACATGAGCGGGCACTTCAACTCTATCAAAAAGCGGGGTCTAGTCAGGGTGAGGCTCGCGCACTGGGTGGTGTTGGGGATGCCTATTACCTTCAAGGAAAAATGTTGTCTTCACACCAACAGTTCAAAGCCTGCATTGAGCTGTGTCAAGACAAGGGATTTCGTCAAATCGAAGCTGCTAATCGCCCTATGCTGGGATGGACGGCCGGCTATACTCTAGAACTAAGGGCTGCACTTAAGTATGGAGAACTCGCTGTTGATTTAGCACGGGAGTTAAATCAACGACGTGCGGAACTGCAGGGATTGATGATGTCTGGTTTCGCTCATTTGCGTCTAGGCAATCTCCAATCTGCGGAAAGTTATTTACAACTCGCTCTGGAACTATCCAAAAAAATCGGCGCGAGTAACTTTCGCGCCTATACGGGCACCATTCTTGCCAGGCTTGTTTATCAACGAGGAAATGCTGCTGATTCTCGACAAGCATCGCATAATGCACTGAAGTGGCTTGAAGATTCTTATTTACCATTTTGTGGAGCGTCTGCGTACGCAATAGCTGCCTGTTGTGCAACCGATGCTGCCGAGTCTGCTCGACTACTGGATAAAGGTGAATCTATACTAAATAGTGGAGCAGTTTCGCATAGCCAATTTGACTTCGCCGAATTTGCAATCGACGCTGCCCTTAATCTGAAAGACTACGCTCGAGTTAATCACATTGTTGATCGCCTAGAAAATTACACACACCACGAGCCTTTACCCTTATCCAATCTTTTAATCGAATATGGTCGAGTACAAGCATCCTGGGGTCGCAACGAAATATCAGAAAAACTCATTATAGAAACAGAACGCCTATATGTAATTGCAACAAACTGCAATTTTGAATCTATCGCAACAAAGTTATCAACATTGATTAATACCAGCTAGCAGAGCCGCGAAAACATGAGATACCTTGCTTGAAACCCCTCTATAACCGAACGCGGTGATTGTGTACCTATTGCGTTTCCGCATAATATCCGAGTGAACTTTTCAACAAATATCATGTCCCATAGTAAACTTTACGTTGTTGTGGTTGTAAAATAAACAGGCTACTCCAAAACAGAAATTTTCCGAATTTATATTAGGCGAGCTTTACGTAAACCATTAACATAGAAGAACTTCACGTAGCAGAATTATGGACACTAAGATTATCAAGAGATTAGTATGGGGAAAAATTCGTGACCCCGGAACCTATTTTGTTGCTGTAATAGTTGGAACATTCATTAACCTCTACGGACAAATACTAGTACCGTGGTTAAAAGGCTCGCAAGCCCCGCTCGAAGACTTAATGAATGGTTTTCAACAACATCCTGGCACATCCATACTCTCAATATGTTTAGGCTTCGCGTTTCCATTTTGTGTCGGAATCTACTCTTCTGTTGCTACCCGATACAGGCTGCGTCGAGTCGAATCCGTGGCCGATTTTCCAAACCAAAAACCCGATCCCGTATTCCGCGTCGACCAAAGTGGAACACTTTTGGAAGCAGGTGATACAACCCTACACTTATTACAACGTCATGGAATTTCACATGTAACTGAGATACTGGGTAATGATATATGGCTGCGCATTCAACAGGATCTAGGCGTTGACCCTGGCACCACCGTTATCTTTAAGCCCGAGCGGTGCCGCTATTCAGTCGCCTACGTGCCTACATCGAACAATAGCTTCAACATTTACCTAACATCACTCGGCTCATACTAGTGCTTTACACTTTATGTTTGGAACGAATCAAGATTTTCCCCCAAACTTTTTTCAATACTTTCTGATATTCTACGAAGTTCTTCGATTGCTTCTCGTATATTACTTGGATTAGCTATATTAACTTCAACATGCTCTCCGACATGTCGCATCGCAGCACCATCGGGTTTTTCCTCATTTTCAATCACATCCAAGCGGAACACTCTTACCGGTCGTGTAAAACCTTTCGGAGTGAACTGCTCCATTTCACTGCATTGTCTTTCAGGACCGATTAAGAGACGAGTGGATTCACTCATGTATATCGTATCGGGTTCAGCAAGAGCCTGAAGTCGTGCTGCTAAGTTTACCGGCCCACCTACAGCCGTATATTCAAGTCTCTGGTCCGAACCAAAATTTCCAACGGTACAGTACCCTGTATTGATACCCATGCGTACCTTTAAGGGTTGGGAAACACCATTAGACCGCCATAACGTCTGAAGTTCGTGAATCTTTTGCTGCATAGCTTTTGCCATATCGACGCAACGGATTGCATCTGTGGAGTCTCCTGCGGTCTCTGGATCTCCGAAAAAAATCAGTATTGCATCGCCGATAAATTTATCTAACGTTCCGCCGTATTGAATTGCAATAGTTGACATCTCGCTAAGATATGTATTCATAACAAACGCCAGACGCTCGGGCTCCAGACCATCAGTAATTTCTGTAAAACCAACAATATCTGAGAAAAATACTGTCTAGTTTTTACGTTTAAAACTTGTCTCAGGGTCAGTGCCAGATTCGAAAATAGACTTATATATTTGTGGAGCAAGATACTTTGCTAATCGATTAGCAATGCGTTCTAACTCACTGGTTTTTTGTTCAATTACGCTGCGATCCTTAATTTTCTGTTCCAGTAGTTCCTCTCGTTCCCTTCTCAATTTAAATTCATCCGTACGATCTACGAACTGCCCTTGAATTCCTTTTAAGTAGGAAAAGCTATCATCCTCAGTTAACGTGGACAACAATGAATAGACTCGTATATGCCCGTCAATCTCAATTTCAATTTTCGGAATTAACACGTGACCGTTTTCTACCAATTGTCGCTGATACGTCCCCAACACCTCTGGCTCTACCCCAAGCTGAACCAATACATCCGGAAACTATGCATTGGAGACATTCCCAAGTACTGGAAAAAAACTCTTAAAGTTACTATTGACCTTCTGAACTCGCAGATTGCGGTCAGCAAAAAATGCAGCTGTAACAGCATTACGAAAGTTGAAAAAACTCAGATCAACTATAGTTTTCTGATTAAACAGTTCTTCTAATTGCATTAAAAATATCCCCCATCATATCGCACATAGTCGTAATAAATATTCACGTAAAATCAAGTTGCAATAGCAAATCACCTTTGCAAACGAAACGGATGGGCATGATACGAACCCAGAATGCGCACCTGGGTCGAAAAGAAATCTAGTTCATCTAAAGCGTATTTCACGTTTTGGTCATCAGGATGTCCTTCAATGTCGGCATAGAACTGGGTCGCAGTAAATTCACCATGAAGTTGATAGCTTTCAAGCTTAGTCATGTTTACGCCGTTTGTTGCGAACCCCCCCATCGCTTTATATAGAGCTGCCGGAATATTTCGAACATTAAAAACAAACGTTGTAATAATAGTGTCGTCAGCCGTTCGCCGAGTTATATCAACCGGGCTTGGTGATAAAACAACAAATCTAGTCACATTTGAATCGGAATCCTCGACATTTCGCTCAAGTATTTCAAGCCCGTATAAATCAGCTGCAAGTGTTGGTGCTAATGCTGCTCTACTTTCATCTTGCTCTTCTGCAATCTCCTTTGCTGCACCAGCGGTATCTCCAGCTACCACACCTTGCCAACCTCGTTGCCTAACAATATTTCGACATTGACCAAGCGCATGGATATGGCTATGCACCGTTTTTATTTGTTCGGCGGTAGTCCCTGAAATAACCATTAGCTGGAAATGAATTGGCATAAAATACTCGCCAACAATGTTCAAATTTGATTCCGGTAATAGATGATGTATGTCCGCTACCCGCCCTGCGATGGTGTTTTCGATGGGTATCATCGCCAGTCCAGTTTCACCCGATGAAACGGCATTTAAGGCATCCTCAAATGTTCGACATGGAATCGGGTCCATATTGGGAAACATATCGCGACACGCCATATCGGAATTCGCGCCAAAGTCCCCTTGGAACGCTATTTTATTATTGCTAGGACTCATTACGGCTAACTCAATGTGTTCAATTTTAAGGAATTTACAATACTAACGTCTCTGCTACTATTTACCAATCACCGCATAAGTGCAATATGTAAAAAACCTGGACAACTACACAATGATTAGTTGAGGCTAAAGTGTTTTATGGACTGTTGATCAAAACTAAAGCCTGTTCCCGGTCTATTTGGTATCGAAATCATGCCGTCTTTGATGTCCAGAGATTCGTTAAACAATGGCGCATACCAAGGCATGTGTTCCACAGAAATACATCCCGGTTCGGAGCCCGCAATACTCAAACTATGTTCTGTAAAAATATGAGTTGAAATAGGCACATCAAAACTCGCAGATAACGCCGCTACACGGCGCATTTCACTCAAACCCCCTATACGTTGCAAATCGGGCATTAACACGTCCACCGCTCGGGCATTTAGAATATCGCGCATGCCATAACGAGTATATTCAGTCTCTCCCGCGGCTATCGGCGTATCAAGAGCACGTCGAACGTCGGAGCAGCCCTCAAGATCGTGATAAACCACAGGTTCTTCAATCCAAGCCAAGTTATAAGGCTCTAATGCTCGACCCAGACGAATCGCCTGCTTCGCTCTCATCCCCTGATTAATATCGGCCAACAGTTCAATATCTGGACCAATAGCATCGCGAATCACCGCAACTCTTTCGATATCGTCACGCATCTTCAGCTTTCCGAGACGAACTTTCATCGATCGAAACCCCGACTCAATGAATCCCTCGGCCTGAGTCACACACTCATCGATTGATTGGGATAACCAAAGACCGCCACTGGCATAGGTTTTTATAGAATCCCGGCAAGCACCAAATAAATGATGCAGTGGTTGTTCAGCAGATTTACCAACCAGATCCCAACAAGCTGTATCTATAGCCGCTAATGCCGCAATTGAAAAACCCTTATGCCCGATGGGATTCATCTCGTTCCAGATGCTTTGCCAAATGGCACCAATATGATGTGCATTACGGTTAAGCACATGATCCTCAAAACCCAGCAACATTTCCTGCAATGCCTTCAATCGAACGGCATTTAACGTAAAAATATAACTCTCGCCGATCAATCCCTGATCTGTCTCAAGCTCCAATAAAACACATCCCACGCTGCGCATATCGTGAATGGCAGTGGTGATGGGCTTATCAAACGGCACAACAACCGGAGTAGTCTTAAAACCAGTTATCTTCATATTAGTTCTTGTAGGATGGATCGGCACGATCACATCGACGCTTCAACGCCGGCCATTCATATTTACCCGGTGAGAACGATTCATACTGCTTGCATGACATTTTCCACAAGGCAGGGCTAGCCGGCTCAAGCTCTAACCCTGAACTTTCAGCCTGCACCGCAACTTCGCATAAACGAATAGCGTAGTACATGTTCATAAATGCTTCCCCTGCAGTTGCTCCCACCGTCAGAAAACCGTGATTACGCATGATCAAAACTTTGTTATCTCCCAGGTTTTCGGCAATACGAAAACGCTCGTCCAAATCTACCGATAGTCCTTCCCAGTCGTGATAACCAATCTTGCCATACAACATAGAGGAGTCCTGCACCCAAAAGGGTATACCGTCTTTAAAAGCAGTGGCAGCTATTGCACTGGGAGGGTGTGCATGAAAAACAAATTTGTTGTGGGGATGATGCAGATGAATTGCGCTGTGAATCACAAAACCCGCTGTATTGACGTCCGGTGGGCCTTCCAGAACATTTCCATTTTCATCTACCTTAATTAGGTTAGATGCCGTTATCTCTTCATATAGCAAACCAAATCGGTGCATCAAGAAAGTGTGATCTGTACCTGGAACCCGTGCAGTAATATGATTCCAAACTGTATCGTCCCAGCCAAACAACTGAGTCAAACGGAACATAGCAGCTAAGTCTACCCTGACATCCCACTCCGCATCCCTCGCGGCCGCAGCACCTTCAGCGCTGGTAAAACCTTCCGAACTTACTTCACTCATTATTTCCTCTCAGGGCTTACGCCTGCAAAAATGTTTGGTTGTCTTCTTCAAGTAGACGTAATGCTTTCAAGTGATTAGCGTTAAAACCATAGGTTTCAACCGCACGCGCATAGGTTTCAGTTGTTAACTCGCACATGGGTAATTTAATGCCAAGGTTGTCGGCCATTTCCAGCGCCAAATACATATCTTTGTGCGCGAGGCCCACGGTAAACGACGGATCATAGTCGCCGCTCAATATAGGCGGACCATATCGATCAGCGACATAGGATTTACCCGTGCTGTTTTGAATAATACTCAACATTGCGGATGCGTCTACCCCTCCTTTGACACCTAACATCAGCGCTTCGGACAAGGCAAGGGAGTGCAAATAACATAGTACCACCTGAGCAATTTTTGCCGAATAACCGGCACCGTATGGGCCCAAATGAGATATACGTTTACCCAACACTTCCAGTACAGGCAAGTTACGTTTAAATATGGCACTCTCACCACCAACAAGAATGGTCAATGTGCCGGCTCGTGCACCCTCATCTCCACCTGATACCGGCGCATCAAGAATTTCAAACTGATACTGTATTGACGCTTGGTGTATACGGCTGGCCGTCTCTAGATTATTAGTACTTAAATCAATCCAAATAGCACCTTTTCGAATAGTAGATACCAGTCCATTTTCATCAAAAGCAACTTGTTCGATCTGCTTGGGACCTGGCAACGATGTCATTACTACATCCACATTACTGACAGCTCCTTCAATTGACGTAGCTTCGATGGCACCCAATGCCTTTAATGTTTGAGTTTTTGCCGGCTTGATATCCAGCACCGTCACCTGATGCTCACCACATTGCAGCAAATTCTGCGCCATGGGTGTACCCATCACACCCAAACCGATAAACGCTATTTTCATGGAGTAACTCTAAAAATCAGGATAATTTACTCTCTTTACTAATCAAGTATAGCGAATATAGTTGATTTATAGTATTGATTTATTGATCTACTCCACAAGTCAATTTCAAGTTTACACCTTCGCTGAGAATACCCCTAAGGTTCTATCTTCTAGCTTTTTCCCGTCGTTTTTCCTGCAACTTTTCGTGTGCGGCATTAGTACCGTTGTGGAAAGTACCAAATAACTTATCACACGGCACTTCCAGATTCCCATAATTACAATCCAGATAGCGATGATGAAGCTGATGGTGAAACGTACCGAGTGCAAACCGGTTTTTCTGATTAACTGACACACCACTGTAGCCCGCATGCGAAGTTGATGCTGTCAGCGACTGATGCATCATATGGAACAGTATATGCAGTGGATGGGACGCAATCAGGAAATGGATCAGAATCGAGGTGAAATACACAAGGTGTTCCAATGGATGCATCGACAAGCCAGACCATGGACCCACATTAGTATTTCGATGGTGTAATTTATGCACGATTTTATAAACCCTCGGCCAGTGCATCCAGCGATGCACTAAATAAAAGTGCAACGAAATCCATATTGGCGTCAACACAAATAAAAGCATAAACCAGACGGGATTATCAGCCCATAATAATAGTGGCGCGGAGCCATTAGCCATACCCCAAAAGGCAAATACTTCATAGGCGGTCCAAAACGTGACTCCACTTGCCAAGGTCCAGAACATGTTATCTCTAACCTGACCATTGAAGGTAAATTTTTTCCCATTAACATCCAATGCCCGAGAATCATGGCGCAGTAGATCACCCTGTTTCTTCCATCGATAAAGATACAAATGCAATCCACCCGCAACTACAATCATCAAAAGTAAGTTACGCATATACATCGCTCCAATCCAGTCGAAACTAAATGTTCGAGTAACCTCTAACGATGGTTGAAACCAATTCCAAGAAACGAGCGCTAAAATAACCAAAACAATATTTTCGCCAAAAACCAACCAACGATCCGCAAACCAACGCCAAATCACTAACGGCTTAAGCGGCCACTCAAATATGGGTGAAGATTGAATTGGTGTATCGGGGCGATAATGCCATTGTTCTTCGAACCGATTACGGCTCGCTGCACTAGTTTCAACCGGTGTATTCATACTTTATTCTCTTCAGGTAAGAAATCTACTATGCCAGACCTTACAAGACTTTAAAAATGATTGTTTCTATCCTATAAGCTCTAATTATCCGATGTTATAGTCTTAACTAAATAGTTTCAGGGTAAATAATGCGTCTATCTATAAAAGCATTGCAGTATTTTCTAATAGCCTGTGAGCAAAAGTCGATTGTTAATGCCGCAAAAATTCTTAATGTAGTCCCGTCAGCGGTTTCTGTTGCCATTGATAATGTAGAACAAGAATTTGCACTAAAACTTGTTCAACGCTATCCGGCTAAGGGTCTAGGACCCACAGCGGCAGGAATTCAATTGATGAAAAAAATTCGTCTCCTGATAGAAGAATATAATAACTTGATATCAGAAGGTATAGAGCTACGGACAGCTCTTTCGGGAAACTTATCCATTGGCTACTATGCACCCGTGGCGCCGGCTTTCATGCCCGCAATCATAAGCCCACTTATTAAGCAAAACCCCGATGTGAAGCTCAAATTTACCGAGTGCGATAACGAACAGGTACAGGCTGGGCTACTACGTGGAGAATTCGATTGTATTGTGTTTGTCGCAGAGAACGTTCGAAATGGCATTGAATATGAAACACTAATCGAAGTGCCTCCTTATCTTCTTGTATCGGCCGAACACCCGCTGGCCGATCGCCAAAAAATCGATATCTCTGAACTGCATAACCTACCACTCGTGTTACTTGATCTTCCATTCACTAGTGAATATTACCGCAGCATGATAGAACAACATTCAGTCGAAGCAAATATTGTTGCTACTGCTTCTACAACGGAAATGGTACGTAGCCTAGTGGGAGCAGGCATAGGTTGTTCTATTCTAAATATGCGCCCGACTATATCCAAGAGTTATGCCGGAAACGAGTTAAAGGCAATACCTTTCTCAACACCACTGCGCCCCCTAAAACTTGTCCTTGGGCATATGGGCGGTAATGAGCGACGCCTGGTAGAAGTATTTAGAACCGCATGTAATGATTACTTTAGCAGTCCAAGTATTGAATGGTTAATCGTCAAAGACGACATAACTAAATAAGGCGAATTCAACTCGTAAGTGCAACTCATGAAGAAAGTGAGAGGGTAAGCTGAGATAATAATCGCTTTTCCTCTCGCCAAAGATGAGAAGCAACATGAATCACTATACCCAACTTACCCAAGAACAA
>CAJQKF010000124.1 GCA_905478855.1 uncultured Gammaproteobacteria bacterium | reverse complement strand
TTGCCGGCTGGCTTAGTCTTTTTACCCTGCATGCGTTATGGCCATTTCTATGGATTTGGGCAACACTTTGGCGAAATGACCGTGGTTGGGGAATGAACCAGCATGGGGCTGAAAAAGGAGTTGCATCGGTCAATCAAAAAACCAGATCCTGTTGAACCATTATTACTTACCCAGTGAATTGCAGGAACACCTGCAGCACTTTGTGAATCACTACAATCACGAACGTTACCATGAGTCATTGGCTAACTTGACGCCTGCCGATGTGTTCTATGGACGTGGCCAGGCGATATTGGATCTGCGAGAACAGATAAAACTAAACACCTTGGCAACCCGCAGACAAATGCATTACGATAACCAAACGACTTACTCAACTCGTTGAACGAATCTGTCTCTTAATTCAGGACGCCATCTGTCCAACCTCGTTTGACGACGTACACAAATCGAACGATATGCGTGCAAAATGCCTGCAACATAGGAAATTTTAGAATGTCTGTTTTATCAAATATAGGAAGTGGTTGGATCTTATTGGGGCTGTTAAGCCATTCTGCATTTGCTGGAGAAGTTCGTTCCAGCATGGGCGATCAGATTGGTGTCGCGGTAACCATCTATAATGAGGACTTGGCTCTGGTCCGGGATCGTCGAAAGTTAACGTTAGATATAGGTCGCCAGGATTTGGCGATGGCAGATATCAGCGCTAGAATTCGAGCAGAAACGGCATTGCTTTCCAGCCAAACAGGCGTACCCGCATTGGCAGTAATTGAGCAAAATTTTGATTTCGATTTACTTACACCGGATACACTGCTCAATAAGTATGTTGGTAAATCTGTTAAAGCGGTTAGTGTTAATCCAGTAAGCGGCAAAGAAGTTATTGAATCCGCTGTCGTTTTGGCAACAAATCAGGGGCTGGTACTGAGATTTGCAGATCGAATTGAAACCAAGTTTCCTGGCCGAATAATTTTTGACCAAGTGCCCGATAACTTAAGAGAGAAGCCAACTTTAGTGATGCGATTGGAAAACTCCAATCCCGAACCTCAAGAGGTTCAACTTAGTTACCTCACTTCTGGCTTAAGTTGGAAGGCGGACTATGTGGCAAGTTTAAATCAGACCGAGTCAGAAATTGATTTAACAGGTTGGGTTACGTTAACCAACCAGAGTGGAGCGCGATACGAAGATGCATTATTGCAACTAGTTGCAGGAGACGTGCAGCAAGTACAACAGGCCCTGCCACGCAGGAGCATGGTGGCATTCGAAGCTGCAGCTATGAGCAAGGGAATGGAGCAGGAATCGCTGTTTGAATATCATCTCTACACATTAGCAGAGGCAACCACGGTATCAGACAACCAGACCAAGCAAGTTTCTTTACTGAGTGCGAGTCAGGTTCCAGTTGTTAAACAGTATGTGCTAGATGGACAAGGACAGTTTTATGGCGGACGCCATGTCCGGAGTACAAAACTAAATGTGGGCGCATTTTTATCCATTACCAATGATGAAAGTAGCAATCTTGGAATTCCATTGCCGGGTGGTGTTGTTCGTGTTTACAAGAATGATTCCGCGGGAAGAGTGCAATTTATTGGTGAAGAACGGATCGATCACAGCGCGAAGAACCAACGATTATCATTGAAGCTTGGTAATTCGTTTGACGTGACTGCGCAGCGTGTACAGACAGATTTTAAAAAAGTACCTAACCGAAAACCGTATAACTTTTCTGCACAGATCGGAAATAAAATCTCCATCAGTAACGCAAGAGACCAGGAGGTTACGGTACATGTTCGAGAGACAATCCCGGGAGATTGGGAGATGATAGCGGAAGATGCGTCGCATCAAGAACTATCTTCTAATACCGTTGAGTGGAACGTGAAAGTAGGTCCTGATAGTACTGTAGAGTTTGAGTTCGTTACGTTAGTTCGCTACTAGCGTCGGGTCCATTGGGCCGGTACTACATACTTGGATTAATGGCTTTTTATGTGTCAACAATCCCTGTTAGAGCCGTTTTTTGAGAGAAAATAGTAATTTAGAATGGCAACGGACTGTTTCTGTCGACAGGGTTGTATTGCGTTTCAATGATGTATGAAATTGACAAGTCATTCGCTATGGTTTGGCAGTTTTGAAATTCGACGTGAATTCCCAATTCAGTTAACATAACAGGACTAGAAATTCAATTTTGGCGAGAATAATGCATGCCTAAAGTGCTTACTCAACAACAGATAGATCAATATCATGATGTTGGTTATATATCTCCTATTGATGTTATGTCGGAAGGTAAAGCGGCTAATTATCTGCAAAAGCTAGAATCTGCAGAACGTGAACACCCTAATGAAATTAATGCACAAAATAGGAACAATGGGCACTTAAGTTTTAGTTTTTTAGATGAGTTGGTTCATCACCCTATTATTGTGGGCGCGGTCGAAGATTTAATTGGGGTGAATATTTCACTCTGGGGAAGTGTACTGTTTATAAAAGATCCACAGACCAAGGGATTTGTAAGTTGGCATCAGGATGCCACCTATATGGGGCTCAAACCTCATGATTTTGTTACTCCCTGGCTGGCACTAACTGACAGTAATCGGGAAAATGGGTGTATGAGTATGATTCCCGGTAGCCACAAGAACCATATTCGCAGCCACCAAGATACATTTGATGAAGACAACATATTGACCCGTGGACAGCAGGTTGAGAATGTTGATGACTCCACTGCTGTGGATTTGGTGCTTAGAGCGGGGCAGATGTCTTTACATCATGCTGAAATAATTCACGGTTCACAACCGAACCATAGCAATCGTAGGCGGGTAGGTTATGCGATGCAGGGATTTATGCCACCCCATGTTCGTCAGGAGATGGGTAAGAACTATTGGTTAGATATTCAAGGTGATAATTCGCGGAACGATAGCATTTCGTTATCGCGGCCAAGTGTTGACTTGGATTTCACTGGGGTAGAAAATCGACGACTAGTTAATGAAAACTGGGCTGATATTTTATATCATGGTGCAAGTCAGAAACGGAAATACTAGATTCTTCGGATGTTTTCAACATCCTAGCGGCCAATCATTAAGACCCACTGTGTGTCTTTAAAGATTACTTTTAGGTCTTCGCGCTTTAGTTATGTGTCACAACGAACAATTTCAATACGGGTTTAATTATTATGCAATCAGTTAATTTCATTCACATGGAAGACGGGACTAAAGAAGAATATGAATTCCTGCATAAGATGGAGGCCGAGTACACCACAGGGCTCGTGGGTCGACTTATCTCAATGCTTGGTGAACTGGAAAATAGCTTCTCGGGATATAAAATAAGTCGCCTTGAGCATAGCTTACAAGGTGCAACGCGGGCGCTTCGCGCAGGTGAATCCGAAGAAATGATTGTTGCAATATTATTGCACGATATTGGTGATGGCCTTGCCCCATATTCCCATAGCGAAATGGCCGCCTCTATTTTACGCCCATTCGTATCGGAAAAACTCTACTGGATTGTTAAACACCACGGCGTATTTCAAATGTATTACTATTCGCATCATTTCGGTGAGGATCGTAATATTCGCGAACGCTTTAAAGATAGTCCGTGGTATCAAGACGCTATTGATTTTTGTCACAACTATGATCAAAACTGTTTTGATCCGGATTACGATTCAGAATCACTAGAGTTCTTTGAACCAATGATGCGCAGGGTGATGTCAAATCCACATTTAGGTACGCCTTCCTAGTTAAGTTTATAAACTAATGTGAATTGTACTTATAATCCTGCCTATAGTTTAGCAACGCTTACTTTTGAGGGCTTCCGTCTTCGGCTAAGAGGCTGGAGAGGCCTTTTGTTTGTCTCTCGGTGGGTACGATTCGTATTAGTTTGCCATTGCCTGCATCAGTTAGAAGGTAAATAAAACCATCAGGACCTTGCCGGACATCTCGAATTCTGCCAAATTCGTTTTCAAGTAGCCGCTGTTCTTTCACGATCGAATTCCCTTCGAACTCTAAGCGTACGAGTAGCTTGAATTTTAGAGAGCCAATAAAAAGACTATTCTTCCATTTGGGAAATGCTTCACCATCGTAGAACGTCATTCCGGAGGGGGCTATGGATGGTACCCAATAATAAATAGGTTGTTCCATTCCCTTATGCTCATAACCCTTACCAATTTTGTCG
The DNA here is from genome assembly GCA_905478855.1 of uncultured Gammaproteobacteria bacterium. GTDB lineage: Bacteria > Pseudomonadota > Gammaproteobacteria > Arenicellales > CAJQKF01 > CAJQKF01. The sequence continues at coordinate 1,074 of CAJQKF010000124.1, read as the reverse complement.
CCGCTACCGTACTCAACGCCGTATGTGATTATTGGCCAGCCAAAATTGCCACCCGGCTTTATGATATTTAATTCGTCGCCACCTTTCGGACCGTGTTCATGTAGCCAAATCTGTCCGCTATGCGGATTGAGAACCATACCTTGCGGATTACGATGACCATAACTGAAAATTTCGGGCTTCACGCTACCATTCGTTGGGAATGGATTATCTTTGGGTATGCTTCCATCTGAATTTAATCGGATAACGCTACCAGCATGGTTAGAGCTGTTCTGGGAATTCTCTCTTTCACCGAGGTCTCCAAGACTTAGATACAAGTAGTTGTCGAAATCGAACTCGATACGGCAGCCGAAGTGACGTCCATTACTATTCTTGGGCTCGGCTTCAAAAAGCGTAACGACATTCACGACATGGTTTTCGATGAGTCGGGCTTTGGCGAGATGGGTTGAATACCCATCTTCATCTCCAGCGGAATAACAAAAATATAAACGTTGAGTGCTTGAAAATTGTGCATCAAGACGTATATCAAGTAATCCTCCCTAACCCTTGGTTTTTATATCTGGCAAACCTGAAATGTCGGTGCGCTGACCATCACTGTTCAACCGAACCAGGTTTCCGGAGTGCTCAGTGATTAGAAAATCCCCATTGGGTAGGAACTGTAGAGCCCATGGTTTCTTTAAGTCGGTTGCGATTATTTGCGTTTCGAAGTCATGCTGTTCACTCGCGGTGTTAGCATGGCAACTCATTGTCGAAAATAGAATCAGGATTAGAACGATACGACTCATCGTGAGTTGGTTTGGCAACAAAGATTTGAAACGACTGGACATTTGCAATGGCTAGTATGAATAAAATGAAACCTTACCGCAGTAATCCTCTGATGTCCTAATTTGGAATATTAACGTTACTTAAACTAGCTTGATGCGATAAGCTCAATAGACGTACGTTTTTCAGGGTACGGGAAATTGGATACAGGAAGACCCGTAGAACCGGGGCCTGGAATTTGATAGTACTGGTTCCTCGCCGACATGTTTTCGTGTAGTGCATCAGCACTGCCAAATCCGTCGTAGAACGTTGTCG
>CAJQKF010000123.1 GCA_905478855.1 uncultured Gammaproteobacteria bacterium | reverse complement strand
AAGTCCGACGCTCATTTTTGGGAGGTTAAATTATGCCTGAATTTACTGACATACTTAACGCTCTGGTTTTATTCACTAATTTTGTACTGGTTCCAGGCATCGCTTATGGGTCCCAGCTGGCATTGGGCGCTCTTGGCGTTACCCTAATCTATGGAATCTTGCGGTTTTCGAATTTTGCCCATGGCGATGTAATGGCATTTGGCACGATGATTACCATACTTGCCACTTGGTGGTTGCAATCTAAGGGCGTTAGTCTTGGTCCTTTGCCAACAGCGCTATTGGCGTTACCCATAGGTATCGCCGGAACAATTTTCTTATGCTTACTTACAGATAAATTCGTATATCGTTATTATCGGTCACAGAAAAGTGCGCCTGTTACTTTCGTAATGGCATCCCTTGGTGTCATGTTTATGGTGAATGGCATCGTCAGATTTGTTATTGGCACGGATGATCAACGCTTCTTTGATGGTGAGCGTTTTATTATGAAGGCCCGAGAGTTTAAGACGATGACAGGGCTGAATGAAGGACTCGCGATTAAATCCTCTCAAGGACTGACTGTTCTCATAACCCTTGCATTAGTAGTGTTGCTGTTCTGGTTTCTACAAAAGACACGTTCTGGAAAAGCCATGCGTGCCTACTCAGATAATAAGGATTTATCATTACTATCGGGTATCGACCCCGATAAGGTTGTACGAATCACCTGGATTATCGCGGCTGCATTAACCACTATTGCCGGTGTATTGTATGGGTTGGATAAGAGCTTTAAGCCTTTTACCTACTTCCAACTATTGCTACCTATATTTGCTGCGGCGATTGTTGGTGGTATCGGTCAGCCAATTGGCGCAGTAGTAGGGGGATACGTTATTGCCTTTTCGGAGATGATGGTTACCTACCCTTACAAAAAGTTTGTCTCCTATCTAGTGCCGGAGAATATGGAGCCCACAAGTTTGCTCCAATTGTTGGGAACAGAATATAAATTTGCGGTGTCTTTTGTCATATTAGTTATAGTGCTGTTGATTAGACCAACCGGAATTTTTAAAGGTAAGGTGCTCTAAATGTTGAATAAAATGGGGAATTCAACCCGTGCGACGTTAGCCTTCAGTGTTATGGCGTTGATGTTAATAATGGTCGGTTTTGTGCAATCATGGTCGCTCTCGTTAACCATAGTAAACTTGTGTCTAATTTCTTCAGTGATGGCCTTGGGTGTCAATATCCAATGGGGATATGCTGGCCTATTTAATATCGGGATTATGGGGTTTGCTGCCCTCGGTGGTGCGGCAGCCATGTTGGTATCAATCGACCCGGTACCTGAAGCCTGGGCGGCTGGTGGCTGGGATATTTTGTATTCAGTACTTACGCTTATCGCTACGATTATCGCAGCACGTCTGGTTTATACGAAAATGGAGAAGAGTCGTTTTCGGACGATTGCCATGATTGTTGTGCTGGTAACTGGATATATGTCGATGCGCTTATTTTTCGACCCGGCAGTGTCAAACATAGAATCTACGGATTCTGCCAAGACCGGTTTTCTTGGCGGCCTTGGGCTGCCGATAATTTTATCGTGGCCGGTGGGGGGATTATTCGCCGCTGGTGCGGCGTGGGTTATTGGCAAGATAGCGCTTGGCTTGCGTTCGGATTATCTTGCGATAGCGACACTTGGAATCTCAGAAATTGTTGTAGCCGTTCTAAAGAATGAGGATTGGCTAACTCGTGGTGTGAAGAACGTTAATGGTCTGCCACGCCCGGTTCCCTACGAATTAGATCTGCAAGCGAGTGACTGGTTTGTATCTCTTGTCGCTCGGATTCGCAGCGGTTCTTTAGAGGGGCTTGAAGGTCTCGCACGCGAAGCGGCGCTCAAGGAAGTAGTAATTGAAGCATCTAGCGTATTCGTTAAACTGTGTTATGCCGGATTATTTGCGACGGTGTTGTTAATTATTTTGACGTTGTGTGTATTGGCGCTTAATTCTCCCTGGGGGCGCATGATGCGCGCTATCAGGGATAATGAGACTGCGGCTGGTGCCATGGGTAAAAACGTTACCGGCCGTCATTTACAGATATTTATTCTTGGTTCGGCGGTTTGCGGTATTGCCGGCGCAATGCTAACCACCTTGGATGGGCAATTAACTCCAACGTCTTACATACCCCTGCGGTTTACCTTTCTAATCTGGGTGATGGTGGTAGTGGGCGGCTCTGGAAATAACCTAGGTGCGATTTTTGGTGGATTTCTAATTTGGTTTGTGTGGGTTGAATCTGAGCCGGCTGGTGTTTGGTTAATGAGTTTTCTAACCAGCTGGATGGCTGAAGGAAATAGTGTAAAGGATCATCTAATACAAAGTGCGCAACACATGCGTTTATTCGTTATGGGACTTGTTTTATTGCTGGTAATGCGTTTTACGCCTTCTGGAATTATCCCGGAACGAAATCGATAAATTATTGAGCGAACTTAGAGTAAATTATGGTTTTGTGGCTCGGATGCTGGCAACAGATACCGACTGGAAAACATAAATATGGTAACATTTCGCGTATAACGTAACGATTTTGGTGTAACTTTAACCTCTGTGTAAGTTTTACCTAATCGGATGTTTCGTTGAGTTTTACAAATACCGACAGAATAATCTGTCATTTTCTTAACCAGTTTTGAAACTATTTATCGAGGAGATAACTAAATGAAAAAACTATTATTGGCTACCGCTATTGCGGCAGTTTCAACAGTGCAGGTTGCTCAGGCTGAAGACATCAAAATTGGTGTTTTCCTTGGTTTTACCGGTGCAATCGAATCAATCGTTGCTGACATGGGGCCGGGTGCGGAACTTGCTATTTCAGAAGTGTCTGCTAGTGGTAAATTATTGAATGGCTCTACGGTAACTGCAGTGCGCGGTGATACCACATGTACAGACGCGAGTGCGGCAACTGCTGCGGCCGAGCGTTTAATTACATCCGATAAAGTTAGCGCGCTAGTTGGTGGTGATTGTTCTGGTGTAACTACAGCGGCACTGCAAAATGTTGCTATGCCAAACGGCATCGTAATGATTTCGCCTTCTGCAACTTCTCCGGCACTTTCCACTATTGAAGATAATGGCCTGTTCTTTCGAACTGCACCATCTGATGCACGTCAGGGACAGGTTGTTGCAGATATTCTGTCTGAGAAAGGTGTAGAAACCATTGCATTAACTTATACGAATAATGATTATGGTAAGGGGTTAGCAGAAAGTATCGCACTTAATTTCAAAGCCGCTGGTGGTACTGTTTCCATCAACGCGCCTCATGAAGATGGCAAAGGTGATTATAGTGCTGAAGTAGGTGCGTTATCTGCTGCAGGCGGCGACATTCTGGTTGTTGCAGGTTATGTTGATCAGGGTGGTAAAGCGATTATCCAAGCATCACTGGATACTGGAGCATTTGAGACTTTCTATTTGCCTGATGGCATGGTTGGCGATGCATTGCCAGAAGCAATTGGTTCTGATTTGAACGGTTCTTATGGTGCAAACCCTGGTACTGATAGCCCGGGTGCTGCTAAGTATGCAGAAATGGCTACAGCAGGTGGTTTTAAAGCGGGACCTTTTTCTGCCGAATCTTATGATGCTGCAGCATTGATCATGCTTGCTATGCAGGCCGCGGGTTCTTCTGAAAGTGGCAAGCTAAAAGATAAAGTATTGATGGTTGCGAATGCACCGGGTGAGAAGATCTATCCAGGTGAATTAGCCAAGGGTCTTGAAATTCTTGCCGGTGGTGGTGATATTGACTATGTTGGCGCTTCAGCGGTTGAGCTGATTGGTGCTGGTGAGTCGGCTGGTAACTACCGTCAAATCGAAATCAAAGACGGAGCAGTTTCCGTTGTTGGCTTCCGATAAGTCAAACTGAGTGCGGCTTTATGCTGCACCTCGTCTGATGAAAAACCCTGCTTCAGAGATGAGGCGGGGTTTTTTTTAAATCAATTACAACCGCTCCTTTTTGCTAGCTCATCTTGTGCTGTAGCGCGTAATACCGTTATTGATTTTATAAACAAATAATAACGTACGGGTATTACGGGGACACAATAGAATGGCACTAAGTTAAGCTGATTCACCAGATTTTTTACCTCGGTGTGGAGTCTCCTGCATTAGGTGTCTCGGTTCAGTCATTCGTTGATAGTTCTTGGGTCGCCTTTTCACTACGCTGGGTTCTCTCCTGCCTGGCCGTACTGTACGTCGCCAGATAAATATGGACTTTTGGTTGCCTAATTTAAGAGACGGTTCAGTCCATCGGGTTTAGGTTTTGTGCTCGGTTATGGTAATGCATTTGTTTTCTCGATGCTAATGTGTTGAGT
>CAJQKF010000122.1 GCA_905478855.1 uncultured Gammaproteobacteria bacterium | reverse complement strand
AAGACTTCGCCACTATTTGAAAATGCTCGCGTTTTGGTTATATAAAATTGAGGTTTCCAAACCTGATTTTATTGTATTTCAACAGACACCCCATTCTGTCGATAGCTTTATCCTGCTTGGAATTTGTAGGCAAAATAATATCCCAACAATATCTTTTCTACCAATTACTCCACTGGAGTTGGTTATACCTTTAACAGATTTTCAATTAGGTTTGAAACAAGTTCAGAAACTGTATCTTAACTACTCTGAGAAAACTTATTTAAAGGCCAAAAAAAATATGCCCGAATATTTGGAGGAGTATCTGGGCAAGCTATCAAGGTCTTATGCGGAAGCAATTCCACCGTACCTCGCACAGAGACTGGAACATGCTCAAAGCCTTGAGGTAAAAAATAAATATTTTAATCCCCTAAGAATTTTAAGAAAACTTCGTAATCCAAAAAACTATGGAGAGTATAGTCTGCGTTTATTCAAACTACTTTTAGAAAAGTCTCAACGTACAACAACTCCTCATGCCCCCGAAAATAACTTAAAAAAAGCTGGAGAACCACTCGAGAAATCTAGATTAACTGGCAAAGAATGGATTCAATATAAACAACAAGCAGCTCAATTCAAATTAAGTCTAAAAGCAACCTATGATAGTTATTGTTCTAAATTCAATGCAGATACCCCTTATATTTACGTGGCATTACATTACCAACCTGAACGCACTTCTACACCCGAAGGTGGTAGATTCACAAATCAATTACTCATGGTGAAAATGCTTGCCAAGCATTTACCCAAGGGCTGGAAGATCATTATAAAGGAAAACCCTACTCAACTATTGCCTTATACGTTGCACGGCGAACGAGGACGCTACCACTATTTTTATGATGATTTACTGCGAATCCCGTGTGTAGAATTCGTAAAAATTGAAACACCTCAGTTCGAACTTATTGATAGTGCAAAAGCAGTTGCTACAATATCTGGCACAACTGGATGGGAATCTTGTGTACGGGGTGTTCCTGTGCTCATTTTTGGTGAGGCTTGGTATAAAGGCTGTGAAGGAATTTTTTACTGCGGAGAGAATGGTGAGTGCCGCGAAGCGATTGAAACTATTTCGAATGACTTTGAGATTGATATCAAGAAAGTTTACTATTTTTTATTTTGTTTATATCAATCAGGATTCAGAGGATATTTGAACCCTAAAAGATATAAAGATCCAATAAAAGCAGAAAACTCAGATATACATCATGCTATTACAAAAATGTTGAGTGTCCATATTTTAGGTTCAAATTCTTAATTAGAGTTTGAGCATTAACAGAAGAACATGTAAACCGCAATTAAACTAGTAACTTAGGCCAATATTCGAGTTTAATTTATCTTAAGTGAAATATATGAATGGGTTTTAAATACAAGTCTGGAGTAGTACCACATTCGCGAATAAGCGGTGAAACACCTATAACATGCTGCTTTATAAGCGTTAGGCATTGTCGATATATTCAATCACTTCATAAGAAATTTCTTACGAAACGGATGCAACTGCAGCTACTCGCTCGGGTCCACAAGCTCTTCCCATCGGTGACAGGCTACATCGTGCTCAAAACCAAGTTTTGACAAGCGCGGTTCTTCGGTGCGACAAATATCGATAACATGCGGACAACGCGTATGGAATTTACATCCAGGTGGCGGGTTCGAGGGCGATGGAATTTCGCCTTCAAGTTTCTGCACATCACCTGCATAATCTGGATCCAAAGACGGTATTGCCGATAACAAAGCTTTGGTATAAGGGTGCCGAGGTTCAGCAAAAAGCTCACGTGTCGGTGCGGTTTCCACAATTCGACCTAGATACATCACCGCAACATGATCACAAGTATGGGCGATAACACTTAGATCATGACTAATAAATAGGAATGTTAGGCCCATATCTTGCTGTATTGATTTCAACAGATTGAGCACATCAGCCTGGATCGACACATCGAGTGCCGCGACGCTCTCATCTGCCACAATAAAACGAGGATTAGAAACTAACGCTCTGGCAATAGAGATACGCTGACGTTGTCCACCGGAGAATGCGTGAGGAAATCGACGTAAATGCTCTAAATTGATTCGACATTTTGCAGCAATTTCACGCACCCGTTCATCAGTCTCTTCACGGCTTTTTGTTAGCCCCATAACCTCCAAAGGCTCAGCGATGATATCGCGCACCGTCATACGGGGACTAAGGGCAGCGTAAGGGTCCTGAAATATGAGTTGAGCACGTTTGCGGTAATCCGTCATTTCTTCAGCAGAAAGAGACGTCAAATCATAGCTAACATCGCCATCAGCATAGGTTATTTTGCCTTGCGCAATGGGCACAGCACGCAACAATGCGCGCCCATAGGTTGTCTTTCCGGATCCCGATTCACCAACCAGTCCAAAAAAACTGCCTTGTTGAATATCAAGTGAAATACCTTCCACAGCACTAACAAAAGGCTTAGGGCCAAAAAGTCGAGTTGCTGGAAGTGGAAAATGAACGGATAAATCTCGCGAAGATATTAGTGCTTTTTTAGTCATTTTGAATTCCGACCCTCTTCCATCAAATGACAAGCCACTAAATGCTCATCGCCTTGGGTTGTGTAACTGGGTATTCGAGATTCACATTCGTTGCCAAGGCTAACGGGGCAACGAGTATTGAATACGCAACCACTTGGGCGATCAAGTGGCGAAGGAATATCACCTGCAATTGCTTTTAACGGAGTATCCAAATCATCGAGTCTGGGCAATGCATCCATCAAACCTTTAGTATAGGGGTGACCTGGGTTTCGCAAGACATCTCGTACAGCGCCCTTTTCTATCAAAGTGCCTAGATACATAACCACCATCCGATCCACGGTTTGTGCAATAACGCCCAAATCATGGGTGATAAATAATATAGCCATATGAAACTCTTTAACTAAATCTTTCATCAAATCGATTACTTGCGCCTGTATGGTTACATCAAGCGCTGTGGTTGGCTCATCGGCAATAAGCAACTTAGGTTTAGTTGACAATGCCATTGCGATCATTGCTCGTTGGCGCATACCGCCCGAAAATTCAAAGGCATATTGACCAAAACGCTGTGCTGGGTCTGGAATACCAACCCGTTCCAGCATTTCAATGGATATTTCCTTAGCCCGGGCAAGCGACATATCGGAATGTATAAGCAACTGCTCGGTCATTTGGTCACCAACCGAAATAGCCGGTGCAAAACTCGCCATGGGCTCTTGAAAAATCATCGAGATAGCACCGCCACGAATAACCTTTTTATCACGCGACTTAGCTAGAGAAAAAACATCAATCTCGTTGTCCTCCAGGTTCATAGTGATTTTACTGTCGGAGCCGTAAACGCAGTTTTCCGGATTAAGCAGCATCAGAGCCTTGGCGGTAACCGATTTTCCTGAACCGCTTTCACCGACTAGACCAAGTATTTCTCCTGGGGCTATATCGAAAGATACGTTATCTACAGCAGTAACTAAACCTTCATCCGTGTTGAACTTTATAGACAGATCTTTTACTGAAATTAATGGTTTACTCATTTTTTTGAATCCGAATATGGATCAGCCGCATCACGTAAGCCGTCGCCAACAAAAACAAAGGCCAACACTAGCGTAATGAAGAAGAATACGGGTATGAAATACCATTGGTAGTTTAGCAAAACGTCCGCACTGGTCACATTTTGTAACATTACACCAAGGGAATTAACCGGGTCTTTTAAGCCGAGACCAATAAAGCTTAACCCAGTTTCCGATAACACCATATAGGGAAATGAGATAACCAGATCCACGATGATGTAGCTGGTAAAACTAGGAAGTAAATGGCGTCTGATAATATGACCTGGCTTGGCACCACAAAGTTGTGCCGCTAAAACATACTCTTGATTTCTCTCTGTTAACAAGTGAGTTCGGACCCTGCGTGCCAAGGTTGGCCAGCCAACAAAACCGAGGATGATGGAGATGAACAAAAACCGTGTTTCCGAACTCCAAGTATCGGGAATGAACGCGGCTAATGCCATAAATAGAGGTATTGTCGGTATGGTTCGCACCGCATCCGTGATCATCTGTAAAACAGAATCTATCTTGCCACCGTAGTAACCCGATACACCACCAATAATCAATGCTAAAACGAATGCAATAAATACTCCAATAGTTCCCACTGCCAACGAAGTGTTAATCGCCTGTAGCGTTCTGGAATAAATATCTTTACCTGTCGAGTCGGTGCCGAAGATATGAACCTTACCCTTATCAACACCAAACAGATGAGTATTGAACTTCAAACCAAATAAGGTATACGAATCGCCTTGTGGTAAAAAGGTCAGATATCGGCGCCCTTCCAGCGACGTATCGATTTCAGTCACCCAACGAAAGTTAGTCTTAATCGAACGACTACGCTCGTGAGAATAAATAAAAGGTCGCAGGCTACAGCCATTATCATCACAAAAACTGGGGACATTGGGTGCGCCATTTAGATAGTCGGCATTTCGCCCTGTGATAGTTGGGTCGTAGGGAGTCAGAAAAGGTGCAAAAATGCCAGACAATATCAACATTATTAGAACCGCGGCACCAACCATGGCGGCTTTCTGTTTTTTGAAACGTGTCCAGATTAATTGACCTTGGGAAGCCGTAAAATAGGCTTCTTTGAGTTTCTGGTCTACATTCGCACCACTACTAGATAATTCAGTCATATGCCTACCCAATTATGCTGCGACGAATACGCGGATCAATGAGAGCCAGAGCAAGATCCGTGATGAAATTTATTGTTACGATACTAGCTGTTAGCATAAATATTATCGCTCCAGCCAATTGTTGGTCATTTGACCTGGCTAATGCCTCAATAAGCAATGAACCCGCTTCCGTTAACGTCAGGATTAAAGCCACGATTGGCAGTTCGTTAAAGATACGATTCAGGTCAAACCCCAATGAGTTAATAATCGGTGCCAAAGCATGGCGAGCGGGATAGCGCCACATTAATCGTCTGCCGGTAACCCCACGCGCTGATGCAGCCACAACATAGAGTTTTCCAACCTCGTCAGACATCAACGCTCGCACGGTTTGGATAGCAAAAGCGGTTGCCGACCAGGCTAGTATAAACACCGGTAACCATGCCCGAGAGATAAAATCAATAACCCGATCATAAGACCAGGGAACATCACGAAATTCTTTGGAAAATAATCCTGTGAGCGTATCGCCAAAGTAAATCGTTGAAAACAGCATAATCATTAACGCCAGCAAAAAATTTGGCATAGCTAGACCAAGATAGCTGACCAGCCGCAAGCTATTATTAAGCATCGGGCTTTTAGACGTGGCTGAAATAATACCAATTGGAATAGCAATTAGGTAAGCGACCAGTAACGATACTAAGCAAATACCAAGACTCAACCAGAATTTTTGTCCCAGAAGCTCACTGATGTTAAGTCGCAATATACAACTGTCACCAAACTCACCCTGAAAAGCATCGACTATCCATGCTCCCCAGCGCACGAGGTAGTGCTTATCCAAGCCTAGTCGTACGCGTTCTGCATCGATATCGGCAGTCGTTATCACTGAGCCTTGAGAGCTCTTGAAAGCCAGATAGCGCTCAGCACAATCACCCGGCACCATTTCCATCAAACTAAAAACGATGAAAGACACCAACATCAAGGTAATCAGCGCCAATGACGCACGAGTTAGAGCAAAACGTACAAATTGCATTTCTTCTATATTCCTGGACGTTTGAAAATAACTAGAAGTTTACGGAACTGCTGCGATACATGCTAACTTCAGCTGTATGACTACTGGTAACAGAAACCCACGGACCTGCAGTCAGGCCCGTGGGTTATTTGCACTATGTTTAACCCGACTTCCTTATTCGCTAAAGAACCATTGTGGTCCGCGATAAGGATAAGAACGATAATAAGCATAAGATGCGGTTTTATACTCAGGAAAGTTCTTCAGATTATTACTATGATAAATAGGCGAAACTGATTTTACCGTACCAATAAACAGCAGTTGTTCCGCTGTTGACTGAATCAGTTTTTTACCATACTTGATAGACTCTGGAGAGCCAGCGGTGGCCGATTGAAACGAAGCAATATCATCAATCATCTCATAAACAAATTCCGGTGGTTTAACACCTGAAGCCCCATCTGAATCTAAGTACTCTCCCCACAGCATCGCAGATACCTGGTTAAAGTAGTTATCATAAGGCGGGATAAACAACTCTGAAATACCCAAAATAACGGCCAATGGCTGCCCTTTTGTATAAATCGTTACGTCGAGTTTATTGCCCGAGGCCGCCGAACGAAATTCATCCGTAGTAACTTCCTTAACGGTGTTATCGATGCCGACATTTTTCCAGTGTTGACCAACAAGCTCAACCATTTTGATTGAGGCGGCTTGAGTGGCAACTTGAAGGTTTAACACCAGTTTTTCACCATTTGGTAATTCACGCGTGCCGTCACCATCTGTATCAACCATGCCTACTTCGTCAAGCAATGCATTGGCCTTAGCTGCGTCAAATTCAGCGTAATATTTTTCCCACTTCGGATCGATAAAAGAAGGCGTAGGAGAGAAAGCGAGATACTGTTGCGGTGTACCTAGGCCAAAGAAAATAACTTCGTTAATTTCTTCTCGGTTGATCGCTACAGACATCGCTTGACGAAAGCGTAAATCACTAAATACTTTCCGCTTTTCCAGATCTTCAGAGGTTACGTTAAAAGCAAGAGTGGGCATGGCAACCTCAGGCTTCATTTCTACCGTGTAGTTACCTTTCTCCTGATTTTCCAATAACAATGGCGCGTAGTCCAAGTTTAGAGCCTGTTGTTTAAAGTCAACTTCTCCATTGACCAATTTCAACAAACGCACTTCACTTTCGCTAACGAACAATTCATCTTGCTCACTGATATACGGTAATTGATTACCCGCAGTATCAACCATATGAAAATAAGGGTTGGCAACGAGATGACGTCCTTCCGTAGATTCCGCGATCAAGATGTGGCTTTCCAGTGTAGGAGTCGTATCAGCCGGCATCTTTGCAACTTTATCTGCGTTAGTCAGCATTGGAGTTGGTGTATCCATCCAATCAGAGCTGCCGTAGTAAGCGGCGATAACGGCATAACCGTTTTCGAAGCCAAGGTCCGCTGCTAATTTATCAGCATCTGGATTAACCGCTGGGTGAAATTGACCAAGAAAATGCTTGGGCTGGAAGCCTTGAGCATAGTGGTTGGCAAAATGAGACAGTAAGCCAGGCTTAGGTGACGGCAAGTTAAAACGCACCGTTTGCTCATCAATCACGTCAACAGTCATCTGCTCACCAGCAACCAGAACGTAATCTTTTGGTTTTTCTCTTACATTAGAATCAACTGCAAGATTTTCATACCAAAACTCAACATCCTGAGCACCAAAAGGTGCCCCGTCAGACCATTTATGGCCTTTACGTAAGAAAAAGGTTAACTGGGTAAAATCACTGTTCCACTCCCAACCTTTAGCAACATTAGGCACGATGGTTTCGAGATCATCGGAATAGCGTACTAAATTGACATGACGGACAGCCATGAAATCAGAGGTGCCCGACTCAGTAGCATTTGATAGCGCATCGAAAGTTCCACCGTAAGTGCCTATGGCATCATAAGGTGCAACGACTAATGGCTCCGCGGGAAGACGATCGGCAAGCGCAGGTAAGTCTGGGTTCCCCCGAATACGACCATTCATAGAACCGATATCAGGGTTCTCCTGAAATGTTAAGGTGCAGCTCGCCAGCTTCTCAAACTCTGCCAAAGAGAATTGCTGCGGATAATTGCCTTGCATACCCTTATTATCGCTTACCGTTACGGACGGACAATCAGCTGCCAGTGCGCTGGGTAGCATACCGGCTTGGATCGCCAGTAGCGATAGTCCAGCGAGCGGTACAAATTTTAGTTTCTTTAATGTCATTGAAATTTTCCAATTGTGGTTATTTTACTTTGACGATATTGTCCAACTATATTTTTTGCGTCGACCGTCTCAAATTGCAACAGTCTTCAAGTGATGGCCTGCTCCAGTATTTATTAAAATCGTGGATAAAGCTCCTCATAAATGACATTACCCCTAATTTCAGCCTCTGTAAAGACAACTTTATATTTATACCAAGATAAAATTTACCTTTTTCAAACTGATCACAAGCCTTAACGGTCGTTCTGAAAAATACTCAAAAATTATGACAGTGGCCTAACGCAATACAGGAATGTAGGGTCTTAATTGTTAACTCGATCTATAATGTGGTACCGTCGAACGAAGGTATATGTAAGCTGACCCAAAGATATTCGACTAAGCAACAATAAATTCATCATTAAAGAGTGACATGGCCAACAATAAAGTCTTAATCCCGCTGAATCAATCTGAGCTTAGCCGAGAAATACTGCCACATATTGAGAAATACTTTTCGAGTGAAAAGAACGATCTCATCTTATTCTATGTGACCAAGCCACCCAAAGGCGCCGAATTTGGCAAGCCACAAGCTGGAGCTGGACATATTCTTAAGCCAGGTGTCGAACCCTCAGGGCCAATGCCACATCCTATTTTCGCCTCCCAACAGGAAGATAGTATCAAGGCCCATGTAAAAGCAGAATTGATGCCAATCACCAACCATTTAGAAGACCTCGGATATAGCGTTTCAACGTTAATCGATTTCGCCAAGGATCCAGTAGATGAAATCCTACACATCATCAAAAAAGACAAGATCGACCTGGTTGCTATGGCTGGTCGTGGCCGCGTCGGGGTAACGCGTTTCTTCTTTCGGGATATTGCGGACACGATAGCCTCGAAAGTAAAAATACCTGTTTTGCTTATCCTACCGTCTGATTAACGATGTTTCCGTCTGTAATTAACACTCAGAATAATCGTTAATTACGCATTTTCATTTAATTGTAAAAACAAACTGTAATTAATAAAAAAATAGTCGTTCAATTGCGCACAGATTAATTTCAGAGCAAGCCCAGATGTTTTGCTATGCAGTCTAATTCAAAGGACACGTTAAGATAATGGTATTCAAAGTACTAACCGCGGAATTCAAACACGAAACTAATACTTTCAATAAGCGAAAGACTGACCTGTCTGCATTTAAGGCCCAAACCTTTGTAATTGGTAGTGACAATCTGGAAACGTTTGCGGGAACCAACACAGGTGTTGCCGGCTGCCTTGAGTCTGCGCAAAAATTTGCTTGGAATATGGACCATGCAGTTACGGCCGACACCGAACCATCAGGGTTGGTTACCTCTAAAGCTTTCGACACAATCACTAATCTTATTCTTGAAGCCGCACGGGCTAATGCACCAGATGGTGTTCTGCTTGCCCTTCATGGCGCCATGGTAGTAGAGAACTTTGAAGACGGTGAGGGCGAACTATTGCAACGTTTGCGCGATATTATAGGGCCTGATATACCAATCGCCATAACCCTAGATCTACACGCCAACGTTACTGCAAAAATGTGCGAACTGGCTGATATCATAGTCTCATACAAAACCTACCCGCATATTGATATACGCGAGACAGCTTGCCATGCTGGCGATATATTGCAGCGAACGATGGCAGGTGAGATTTCGCCAACTACTCTGCTCGTCCGATGTCCTATGCTTAGAGAGGCCAATGATGGACGGACAGATATCGGACCCATGACTGATCGTTTGAAAAATGCTCGTGCTTACGAAGAAAACAACGATGTATTCGCTGTCAGTATCAATGCCGGCTTTGAGGGAAGTGACATCAAAGAAGTCGGCCCCACGGTATTAGTTACCTATCAGGGTGATAGCACCAACCACCAACTCTTTGCCGAAGCCATCATTGAGGATATCTGGGAACATCGAGGCGACGTGATCAACCGTTATTATACTGTCGAAGAGGCCGCTAAAATTGCCGTTGATTTCCTTGATGACAAAGGCCCACTCCTTATAGCTGAATTTGCCGATAATCCAGGGGGTGGTGCCTATGGCGATGCCACATCACTACTTGCTGCACTTCTGAAAAGCGGCGTAACCAATGCCTGTTTCGGCTCCATCGCCGATCCAAGCGCGGCCATGCAATGCCATCAACGTAGCACAGGTGAGAGCATAACGCTGGATCTTGGCGGTAAAACCGACCCAAACTTCGGCGGTGGCCCCATAACCGTAACCGGAAAAATAGAACTGTTAAGTGATGGTCGGTGCATTGGCGACGGCCCCATGATGAACGGCCAAACAATAAACTTTGGCAAAACGTGTGTTCTGCGTGTGCAAGGCATCGACATTCTTATTGTCAGCGAAGCTATTCAGATAATCGATCAACAGCAATTTCGTGGTTTTGGCATTGACCCCACATCCAAATCAATTATCGTGCTTAAATCGATGCAGCATTTTCGAGCCGCATTCAAACCTATCGCCAACAAAATTATTGTTTGTGAAAGCGGCGCACTATGCACAACAGATGTAAAAAAATTGCCTTACCAAAATGTGCCTAGACCGATTTATCCCCTCGACCTAAATATGGTGCGACACAAACAATAGCTCTAGGTCTCCAGAGAGGCTCCTCATCTCTGCAACAGAATTAATCGTTAGACAACTGAGGACCGCTTACCCGCCGGTAAACATAACCCTCTAGTTTCCAGCGATATGACTTGACCGGAAAAGCAGCCACGATCTAGCAAAATCATGTGGTGAATCACCGTAACCTATCGAGCCCACACACCAACCTTCTGTGTGGCTAAATATTTTTGCTCCCCGCATTAAAAAAGAGTTGAATTAAATAACAAAAATATGAAAAATCAACATCAATAGGATTGTATTTCACGCTCGAAGAGACACGCAGTAAGAAATCGCCCTAAGATACTTTAGTTGATTATCTATAACTCTCAATAATTTTACTCTATGAACATCTTACTGATTACGGCCGACCAGTGGCGCTCCAATTATTTATCATATCTTGGACATCCGGTTGTCAAAACACCAAACCTTGATTCACTGGCCAAAGAGGGCGTAACTTTTTGCAATCACTTCGCACAAGCAACACCCTGTGCACCGAGCAGAGTCTCGCTACATACCGGCATGTATATGTTTAACCATCGATGCACAACAAACGGTACACCAACATCCTTTCGTTATACCAACTGGGCTATCGAAACCGGTAAAGCGGGTTACACAACGTCTTTATTTGGTTACACCGACACTTCTGCAGACCCTACAGGTCTTGATATAAACGACAAGAGACTTACTCATTATAGCGAGCCACTACCGGGACTTGACTACTTCACACCTATATTGGATGAGGTCTCTGAAGACTGGGTTCATGACCTTATAGCCAAGAACTATGCAATTCCAGACCGCCTGTGGGATCTATGCGGGATGCGTGAAGACGGTGCGACGTGGCACGAGGGTGGTGAAAAAATACTTCCCCATGCCATACCCGCCGAGGATAGTGAGACCTGGTTTATGGTGGATAAATGTATAGACTGGATAAAAAACCAAAAAACATCTTGGGTTAGCCACTTGTCTTTGCTTCGCCCACACCCTCCGTTTGTGGCACCTGCTCCATATCACAACATGTACGCCGACTCGAATCTTCCGACATCGCGCCAGAAAAATACGAAATCCGAACAGGCTGAGTTGCATCCTTACCTCGAATACATAATGAATAACAAATCCCATCATTGCCCCGAAGATGAAAAATTGTTACATGAGAGGCATGTGAACTACTGCGGACTGGTAAGAGAGGTCGACGACAATCTGGGGCGACTGTTTTCTTATCTGCGGGAAACTAATCAATGGGAGAACACACTAATCATCTGCACTTCAGATCATGGAGAACAAATGGGTGATCATTGGCTGATGGGGAAATCAGGTTTTTATGATGAGTCATATCATATACCCTTAATCATCAAGGATCCGACACAGGCAGCGAATGGCACACGCGGAGTAAAATTCAATCATTTTTCCGAAAACATCGACATTATGCCTACGATGCTGGATTGGATTGGTCATCCCATACCAACCCAGTGCGACGGTAAGTCACTACTCAATGCAATACGAGGCGAGTCAATTCCCGATAACTGGCGGTCTGCAGTTCATTTTGAGTATGATTTTCGAGATATTATCGATCAGTCAGCGGAGAAAAAACTCCAGTTACATTCAGATCAATGTACATTAAGTGTCATCCGCACAGATAAGTACAAGTACGTCCACTTCGCAGCATTACCCCCACTTTTATTCGATTTGGAGAAAGACCCCAATGAATACGTAAATGTTGCAAGTGATTCCAGCTACGCGACCGTTATGCTGGAATGCCTTCAGCAATTAATGTCCCACCGTATGCAATTCAATGATCGTGCATTCACCCACTCAACTACCACCAAACAAGGTCTGTTTACACGACCGCTCCACTAGTTAATAGGATTGGGCTTTTGACCGTCGAATCGACTCGTCGGTCACAGTTGCTAGCTGGCTAACACATTTATTTCAGATGCGAAATTTAGACTAACAGCATACCGCGCAACATAAAGTAAAGCATCGCCGCAATTGTCGCAGCAATAGGCACGGTTATTATCCAAGCCGCTATGATCTTAAATAATAACGACCGACGAACCAGTTCTTGTTTGTAAACTTTCTTTAAATCTTTACGTTCACGTTTGGTTATGGCAATGTCAGATTTACGAGACTTTTTAAGCTCTTTTAGCATTCGTCCTTTATCGACAATCGATGCATCTTCAAATTTATGCAGATAAACATCAATTTCCTTTTGATCGACACCGACGTGGTGCTCTTCAATTTCATGGATTACTCGTGCGTAACTTACTTTTAAATACTCACGCAAAAACCCGACTCCAAACACACCACCTACTGCAATATGAGTAGAACTTACTGGCAACCCGAACTGACTTGCAATCAGAACGGTAATAGCCGCTGCCATGGCAATACAAAACGCCCGCATCTTATCGAGTTCAGTTATTTCTGAACCCACCGTTTTTATTAAACGTGGACCGTAAAGTAATAAGCCAACCACGATTCCCAGCGCACCAACCAGCATGACCCACAAAGGTATCGTCGCCTTTGAGACTACATTACCGTGCAAAATAGAGTCATTAATTGCCGCAAGTGGACCCACTGCATTCGCAACGTCGTTTGCGCCATGGGCAAAACATAGTAATGCCGCCGAACAAATTAAAGGCACGGTAAATACACTATTCACACCCACTTTGTCGTTTGTTAATGACTCAGACACTCGAGCAATAATCGGTTTAACAACCACATAAACACCTACTCCAATTCCAATTCCGATGGCAAGGGCTAACGGCAAATTAACCTTCCAGATTTTCCCCAAGCCTTTCTTTACTAAATAAGCACTGAAAGCCGTAGCCATGATCGCGACTAAAAACGGTACAACTTTGCGGGTGGCCGCCACCATGTCTTTTTTATAGGTAATCTGACGCTTAATTACATAGAGAAACAGTGCCGCAATAAGCCCTCCCATTACCGGGGAGATAATCCAACTCGCTGCAATTTGCCCCATGGTGTTCCAATTTGCAATTTCGAGTCCACCCGCAGCCATACCAGCACCCAATACTCCACCAACAATTGAGTGGGTTGTCGACACCGGGGCTCCGAATGCGGTTGCTAGATTTAACCATAAAGCCGCAGCTAGCAACGCCGCCATCATCAACCATATAAAGGTATCGGCATCTTCAATGAGAGCGGGGTCTATAATTCCTTTTTTAATTGTACCAACGACATCACCACCTGCCAGCAGGGCACCAGCCGCCTCAAACAAGCCGGCCAAAATTAATGCCCCACCAAGGGTTATTGCGCCAGAACCAACCGTTGCGCCAACATTATTCGCGACATCATTGGCACCAATATTTATTGCCATATAGGCGCCAACCATACCGGCTACCAGTAGAAAATAGCCATTCGATACGTCGCCTATTTTCGTGAACATGAAGACCATAACAGCTAATACAAACAACACAGCCATTGATAAGCGTACGATCTGGTCCAGACGACGACGCCGCTGTTTACTTAATATTGTAATTTCGTTTTGCATAAAAATATTTCTGAAAAATCAAATCAAGGTAATGTGTGGGTGGCTGTACATTTTGAGGATTATTCCAAAGAATGAAGGGGAAAACCATTAAATTCGCAACAAAGCCATTTAATCTACTTCATCGCCATGTAAAATTTTTAAAAATTCCTGACGTTAACGCGTAAACCAATGAAATCTTGATGTATTCTTAGGTGAAAGCAATCATCAACTCAACTGGACATTCTGTGAAACGTTATTTACCCCTATTTGTTGCTGGACTACTCATATTACCCATCACCTTTGATGCTATTCGTCAGGGTGCATTATTACTCACTGTAATAGTAACGATAGGGCTTTCTGGATTTGCAACGTTCATGGCAAAGCGATTTGGTACCGTTAACGCCTACGCCGCAATGATAATCTTCACAATTGGCGCTATGTTCAGCGAAGTTTACTTTTTTGTTTCCTGGTATGTTCTCAATACACCCGACAGCCCACGGGTTGTAGAGGGAGCTACTGTAGCTGCAATAGAATGCGGAGTTATCGGAATCATCGGGATGATAACAATAGCTTTAGTTAACTACTTTATAAATTGTTTACGCAAATAAACCAAATGAAAACTCTATCATGCCTTACAGGCATGACAAGAGACTCGTGAAACTGAAAATGGGCGGGGCTCGGGATTTTCAACACGGCAACGTTCAAAACATAAAGGACACCGCGGATGGAAAGCACAACCATCTGGGGGGCTCAGTGGAGACGGAATTTCTCCCGAAAGATGCATTCGCTCCTTTTTACCACCGGGGATAGGAACGGGGGTCGCTGATAGTAATGCTCTGGTGTAAGGATGACGGGGTTCCTTAAATAGTTCCTCACGGGTACTGTGCTCAACCGGGTTCCCCAGATACATAACCATCACATCGTCAGCAATATGCTTAACCACTGATAAATCATGGGATATAAACAGATAAGCTAAATTATGTTTTTCCTGTAATTCCGTGAGTAAATTCAGCACTTGCGCCTGAATCGAAACATCTAAAGCGGATACCGGTTCATCCAATACTAAAATCTCAGGATTCAGCATAAGCGCCCGTGCTATTGCGATACGTTGTCGCTGACCTCCAGAAAACATATGGGGATAACGATCATAATGTTCGGGTCGTAAACCCACCTGTTCCATCATTTCACAGGCTTTTTCTTTGCGTTCTGCCTTTGTTAATGAACTATTCATTTGCAAAGGCTCTTCTAAAGCGAGCCCAGTTTTCTGCCGAGGATTTAGTGAGCCATATGGGTTTTGAAAAACAATTTGCACCCGTGATCGCAGAGCACGCAAGGTTCTCGCTTCGGCACCGGCAATCTCCTGATCATTTATTTTAAGTGAGCCCGAAGTGGGCTCTTCGATCATAGTAACGAGACGGGCAAGGGTCGACTTTCCGCAACCAGACTCCCCTACAACAGCTAATGTTTGACGTTTTTTCAACGAAAAACTGGCGCCATTTAACGCCTTCAACATGACAGGCGGTTTAAATACACCCGCAGAAACAGCGTAATGTTTACACAGATTGTCTGCGACGAGAACAGTAGCATCATCTATCATGACAGCGGCTCACTATTAGTTAGCAGTTCCAAGCCTAGGGGAAAATGACACTTAGCATAGCCGGCAGATGCACTCTGAACGATCGGTTCCGTGGTTTGACATAAAGACGATGCATGCTCGCACCGTGGAGAAAACAAACAACCGGTTGGTCGATCATATTGACCCGGCACAACACCCGGGATTGAAGGCAGATAGCGAGTCTGAGCGCGCTCCGGTAACGCAGATAGTAATGCGGCTGTGTATGGATGATGGGGATGCCCGAAAAGTTCTTTAACCGTTTGTTCCTCAACCTTCTGCCCCGCGTACTGCACAGCAACTCTCTGCGCAGTTTCCGCAACAACACCCATGTCATGAGTAATCAAAACTAAAGCCATGCCGTTGTCTCTTTGCAATCCGGTCAACAACTCAAGGATTTGCGCCTGTATAGTTACGTCCAAGGCTGTTGTTGGTTCATCAGCAATCAATAACTTAGGATTACACGCAATAGCCATCGCAATCATAACCCGTTGATTCATTCCGCCAGATAATTGATGAGGAAACGAGCTAAGCCGCTTCTCAGCCGCCGGAATACCAACCTGCTCCAACAACTCAATTACTCTGTTTTTGCGCTCTTTTCGCCCCATTTTCAAATGAGACTTAAGCGCCTCACCAAGTTGAAAGCCAACCGTAAAACAAGGATTCAGACTAGACATTGGCTCCTGAAAAATCATGGAAATATCGTTTCCAATGATTTGCCGACGTTGTTTTGATGTTAACGACAATAAGTCCTGTTCTGCAAAAACCATACGATCTGCTGTAATTTGCGCAGTCCACGGCAACAGGCCCATCAATGCCAACACAGACACTGACTTCCCGGAGCCTGATTCGCCAACTATTGCTAACACTTCATTTACATCTATAGTAAACGATACGTTATCAACGGCACGAAATAGACCGTTGGAAGTCGTAAACTCAACACAAAGGTTTTCGATTTCTAATAGCGCCATCAGGATCTCTTCAACTTGGGGTCTAATGCATCACGCAAGCCATCACCCATAAGATTAATCGCTAACACGGTTAACAGTATGGCAATTCCGGGCAATGTCACGACCCACCATGCACGTAAAATGAACTCACGGGCTTCCGCTAACATGGTTCCCCATTCAGGAGTCGGAGGTTGCGCCCCCATGCCCAAAAAGCCAAGAGCAGCCGCATCCAGTATCGCCGATGAAAACGACAATGTTGCCTGAACAATAAGCGGAGCCAGGCAATTCGGCAAAATGGTTACAAACATTAAGCGAATGGATCCGACTCCAGAAACTCTGGCGGCAGTAACATAATCCTTACCACGTTCGCCCATTACCGCGGCTCGAGTTAATCGAACGTAATGAGGCTGCTGGACGATAGCAATAGCGATCATTGCATTGGTTAGACTTGGCCCGAGAACAGCCACCAGGGCAAGCGCCAATAACAAACTCGGAAATGCCAGTACAATATCCATTATTCGCATAATAATGGTATCGAAAGCTCCACGAAAAAAACCAGCCGCAAGGCCAACCATCACGCCTATAACTAGTGATATCGAAACAACAATACAACCTACAAATAAGGAATAGCGACTACCGAAAATGAGCCGAGAAAGAACGTCTCGTCCAACCGCATCCGTACCCAGAAGAAATCGCCAGTCACCACCCTCCTGCCATACCGGGGGTGTTAATAAAGCATCCCGATATTGATCGATAGGACCATGGGGCGCGATCACATCGGCAAATAGTGCAACCATACAAATAAACAGAAAAAACCACATACCAATAACGGCGCCACGGTTTTCTCGAAAGTAAAACCAGAATTCAATCAGCAGGTCTACACGACCGCCCTTACGTTTATCTGCGTCGACACTATAGGTTGAATCAGTCATGGCTTATACGAGGATTGATCAATCCATATAACAGATCGACAATTAAGTTTACGATCATCACGATGCCAGCGATCATTAATAGTCCACCTTGCACGGACGGATAATCCCGTCGAAAAATCGAATCGACCATCCATTTACCAATACCTGGCCACGAAAATATTGTCTCTGTCAAAATAGCACCACCTAATAACACACCGACCTGTAAGCCTATGGTCGTTATTACCGGTATAAGCGCATTACGCAAGGCATGCACACCAATCACACGAAAGTTACTAAGACCCTTAGCACGTGCGGTTCGAACATAATCCTCACTCAACACTTCAAGCATCGCTGAACGAGTTTGCCGCGCTATTACAGCAAGCGGAATAGTACCGAGCACTATGGTCGGCAGAATCAGATGGGACATTGCGGATGTAAATGCACCTTTCTGACCCGACAAAAGACTATCTATCAGCATAAACCCCGTCACTTGGGGGAAATAAAACATTAACGAAATACGCCCTGAAACCGGTGTCCATTTAAGAATGCCGGAAAAAAACACAATCATCAGCAGGCCCCACCAAAAAATGGGCATGGAGTAGCCTACTAGGGCAGTGCCCATAACGCTATGATCTATAGGCCCACCGCGTTTTGCGGCGGCTATAATGCCCGCTGGAATTCCGATCACAACCGCAAATATTATTGCGCAAATCGACAACTCCAACGTAGCTGGAAATAAGGTGAAGAACTCATCAAATACGGGGTTTTTGGTAACTAGGGAGACACCGAGGTCACCTTGAAAAATACCCGTTAGATACTCAAAATATTGTTCCCACAACGGTCGATCAAAACCAAACTGTTTCAATAATGCTGCATGCCGCTCGGGCGTCAGTCCCCGCTCCCCTGCCATCAGCAAAACGGGATCGCCAGGCAATAATCTAATGAATGCAAACGATGCTATGGTTACTCCAAGAAAAGTCGGAATAAGTAGCCCTAGGCGTTTTAGTATAAATGCGAGCATTGGGTTATTTAGTGATACTACTGATATATTTTGAAGATAAAGAAAAGGCGGCCAGCAAGCCGCCTTTTCTAATCCAGCAAACAGTTTATTCTGCGATATCTACACCGTAGAAAACATGCCCACCAAACGGATCAATTTTATATCCGGTTACTTCATTACGCATTGCTTTAGAAACAACTGAATGCGCGATGGTTGCCCAAGGAGCTTGCTCCTTAAATACAACTTGCGCTTGCTCATACAGAGCAGTTCGCTCAGCAGGATCAGAAACAACTTTCGCTTTTTGGATCAAATCTTCGAAAGGCTGATGACACCACTGCGCTCGGTTTGAACCGCCAACACCATCACATCCTAATAATACTGCTAAGAAGTTATCGGGATCACCATTGTCTCCAGTCCAACCAAGTAGTACAGCACCGTCACGATCTTCATCTTTAGAACGTTTAAGATACTCGCCCCACTCGTAGGATACGATTTCTACGGTAACACCTACCTTCGCAAAATCAGCTTGAATAACTTCCGCCATACGACGTGCGTCTGGATTATACGGACGCTGAACTGGCATAGCCCAAATCTTCATTTCAAGACCACTCACACCCGCATCAGCTAGCATTTTCTTAGAAGCTTCAGGATCGTATGGATCATCTTGAATCGCATCATTGTACGACCAGATAGTTGGAGGAATTGGGTTCTTAGCGGCTTTACCTGCACCTTGAAAAACCGCATCCAGAATAGCTTGTTTATCAATTGCCATATTCAATGCTTTACGAACATTGGCATTATCAAACGGCGCTACTTTAGTGTTATACGCTAGGTAGCCCACATTTAAGCCTTCCTGTTGTGGCAATTTCAGCTCAGGATCGTCTTTAATCGCCTGCAAATCAGCAGGTTGCGGGTATGGGTTAAAGTGACACTCGCCCGCTTTTAGCTTTTGATGACGAACTGCGGGTTCAGTAGTAATTGCAAAAATCAAATCATCAATTGCCGCACGCCCTGCAAAGTAATCATCATGTGCTTTGTAACGAATAACCGCATCCTTTTGATAGGCCAGAAACTTAAAAGGACCTGTTCCAATCGGTTTTTGATTGAGATCTTCTTTGTTACCAGAGGCTGCGAGAGCATCAGCATATTCTTTAGATACAATTGACGCAAAATCCATACCAAGATTTGCAATCATTGGTGCTTCAGGTCGGGTCAATGTAAATTTAACCGTGTAATCATCAACCTTGGTGATATCTGAAAGTAGCGACGGCATTGACATACCATCAAAATACTCCCACGCGGTCCCAGCAGTATACTGATTCCATGGGTGGTCTTTCTTTAACTGACGCGCAAAAGAAAACACCACGTCATCAGCATTAAAATCCCGTGTCGGCGTAAAGTAATCCGTTGTATGAAATTTTACGCCTTTACGAAGGTTGAAAGTGTATTCCAAGCCATCGTCAGACACAGCCCAGCTTTCAGCAAGTGCCGGTCCAATGGTAGTGGTCCCTCTTTCAAACTCAGCTAGTCGGTTATAAATCGCCCGAGAACTGGCATCAAAAGTTGTTCCAGCTGTATATAGTGCCGCATCAAAGCCTTCAGGTGAGCCCTCCGAGCAGTGAACCAGTGTTTTAGCGCTGACAGAGAACGATGCTAACGCACTTGCCCCAATCAATGCCGTCATTAATAAAGATTTACGAATCATTGTTTTTCTCTCCAAATTGTTGGACGAATATTATACCCGTTTAAAACGGTCATTTACAAAACTTTCTTATCCATTAAAGCTTTTAATGCGCACATTCAAATATTCAACTTCAATATCAACAGTAGTGGCTATCATAAAACGAAAAACATCCACTATATTTTCGACATTCGCATCATAGTGTTTTGCTAAATTTTCAGCTAATGCCAGTACTTTTTCCTCGCGATCTTTACGCACTATAAGCGCGAGCATTTTCTCTCGATTTCCTTCAGCCTCCAAAAATTGCGGCGTTAATTCCAAGAATTTCGATTCTGCTACCAACTTACCCAAATTAACCCGCTCTATTATTGACAACAAAACATTGGTATCAGCGGTAACCGTTTCGCCATAGGTTTCAGGTTTCTCTCCATTCGGACACGACTTTCCTACCCAGGACTTATAGAAATCGAGAATCCTAGTGGATGCCCCACTGGAAACCCGCATAATTGGGCTTTGCGGCGTTTGGCGTTTAATCACTGGTGAGACATCTGACACATCGGTATAGCTTTCTTGTGATGCAAAGGTATACCGGCCCAACTCGGCATGCAGAGATTCTACTCGATTAAGTTCGTAGTCCAATAACGCGACATCCGGATTACCATTCACGAGACCGGGTTGATATAGGTGTAGATTTTGATGAAATCGGGTTCGCTTTTTAAGACCGATAACAATTTCATTCGCCAGAATATCAAGACCAGGGCGAATACTGGACTGCAGATCAAGATCCGGATGTATTGTAGCGACCATTTATTACCCTCGATTATTAGCGTGTTTATACCGAATAGTTTACGACTAAAAGTTGTTTTGGGGCATATTAAAAACAACTTGTTTATGAGATATTATTCTAAACAACAAGAATACGCCTATCGTATTGAGTGTCGGATAGTTTTTATTTGCATGCCCCATTCAAAATCCGATTAGATCTGCTCCAAATTAACCTTAAACCCAACAAACTTAACCATGTCACAAATAAAAATCACCGAACCTGCACGAGAAATCGACGTAATCCGTAACACCGACGTTCTAGTTGTAGGTTCTGGGCCTTCTGGGCTAGCGGCCGCGATAGCTGCGGCTAGAACCGGCGTAGAAGTCACACTTGTCGAGCGATTCGGCTGTTTCGGTGGCAACATGACCGTTGTAGGGGTGGAAGGAATGGCATGGTATCGCCACGAAGAAACCATTGAGGCCAACGGTCTTGGTCGCGAATTTGAGGAGCGTTCAAGACAAATGGGCGCCGCTGTTAAAGAATCACAATCCCTTTCATATGAGATTGATTCAGAAGGTTTCAAAATAGTTGCCGATCATTTAGTTGCTGAGTCTGGTGTGCATCCCATGTTACATAGGGTTTTTGCAGCACCGGTTATGGATGGAGATCGAGTTACAGGAATTATTACCGAGTCCAAAGCCGGGCGTGAGGCAATTCTGGCTAAGCGGGTGATCGATGCCACCGGCGATGCCGACGTTGCACATATGGCAGGTGCTATTACCTCACAGCCTCCTAGAGAAGAATTAATGGCAACATCGGTTATGTTCCATCTTGCCGGTGTGGATAAAAAGAAATTTATGGCCGGTATAAAAGCCGACCCCCAGACCTATAAGGATTGGGGCGGTGGCGGAGAATGGAATATTGAAACCAGCGGCAAAGAAGATAATATGTTTTCGCCGTTCCTGAAAAAACCATTCGAAAAAGCTATTGAAGATGGTCTCATTCCCGCTCATTTAAACACGATAGCGGGAACGTGGGGAGCGGTACATGATTCGGGTGAATTAACCTACATGAACCTGATTCACATGGATAATTGCGATGGCACCGACCCGAATGATCTAACCACATTTGAAATCGAAGGAAGGCGTCAGGCCATGCTAGCAATAGAAGCGTTACGGAAATATACGCCGGGATGCGAAGGTGCAAGACTAAGAAACTTCGGCATGACCCTTGGAATACGCGATACGCGTAAAATTGATGCCTCGTATAACATGACGGAAAACGATGTTCGAGAACAAGGCAGATTCGAAGACTCAATTGGAATCTACCCTGAATTTATAGACGGATACGGCATTCTAATTCTACCGACTACTGGACGCTATTTTCAGATCCCTTACCGGAACCTAATACCAAAGGGAGTTAAGAATTTACTTGTCGCCGGACGTTCCACCGGTGGGGATAGAATATCCCACGCAGCAACAAGAAATATGTCGTGTTGCGCAGTTACTGGACAAGGAGCAGGAATCGCCGCCGCTATATCACTTAAACTAAATTGCGAAATTGAGGATTTAGATGCTCGGCATATTCAAACCGAATTATCGCGCCAAAACGTCCGTTATCAATAACATAACTAGCCATTCAGTCAGAACAGTCTAATTCAATCAAACCGGGTTTGAATTAGACTGGCCTAGTCGTCGTTACAAGTAGATGGTCATAAAAGTACTGTGCGGATCTTCCACATAGTCTGCAAATGGCGAACATTCAGTAAAACCGAAACGCTCGTAAAGCAGACGCGCTGCTAAAAAGGATTCCATCGACCCGGTTTCCAAACTTAGACGTTGGTAGTTACGCTGGTGCGCTTCCTTTAGAACATGTTGCAACAAAGTTGCAGCAACGCCTTTGCGTAGGAAATCGTCCGCAGTGCGCATGGATTTAATTTCTGCATGAACAGGCGTTAGCTGTTTAAGTGCACCACAGCCCATCAACCTATTCGCTTCGTCTCGAGCCGCCCAGAATGTAACATCAGGTGAACGCAACTCATCGAGATCCAGCGCATGCACGCTTTCAGGAGGAGACAGACTAGCCATACTGACTAAATGCTGCTGAAGCAGGGCAATGGTATCTTTGCTGGTTAGGTCTTCGATTACAATTTTCATTATTAGGTGAGTAAATATGCTGATCGCAGGAGGTCAATTCCAAAGCTTTAAATAAGTTTGTTAACCAAAACCTTCTACTGCCTAGTATATCCGAACTGATATACCCGAACCTATCTGAACCTTTATCAACGGCAAATTTTCCTTGAGAACGTATCTCGCAATCTTTCCCTTTATGGTAGGTTCAGTCAAAAATTACAGCTACACTACAACTCTATTATAAAACGCTATTTTCGCGTTCACAATTTACCAAATACAACTCAACGATTGCTCATATCACAATAATAAATGGATCAAAAAATAAACATACGTTCAGGCTGGGATCGTCTACGCTACACACTTATCTTTGAAACCCTGTTAATTTTGATGGTCGGTATTGCCTTGTCATATCTTACTAATCGGAAGGTTACTGATACTGGTATGTTAGCGGTAATACTCAGCACGAAAGCGGTTTTGATTAATCTGGTATACAACTACATGTTCGATAAATTTGATGTTCGCCGCAATAAAATCCCTACCGAACGAAGCACTCTGGGCCGCATAACCCACGCAATCGGTTTCGAACTATTTTTAACACTCTCCTCACTTCCAATTCTTATGTGGTGGCTAGGTTTTACTTTCTGGCAGGCGTTATTGCTCGACCTGGCAACGATGTCTGTAATCGTGGTTTATACCTATTTTTATACCATTTGCTACGACCGAATATTTCCGCTTGCCCAACCGGTTACAATAGAACCATAACTATTTCTAAAACTCTGCCGAATCAATCGCCACACGTACTGCGTAGAACACTTTCGAAACCGTAATCTTAACCGGAGCCAATACATGAGCCAACGACGACAATTTTACCCAGAACTACAACCTTACCAAACCGGTATGCTTCCAGTATCCGATGGTCATAGTATTTATTTCGAAGAGTCGGGAAACCCAGAAGGAAAACCGGCGATTTACATACACGGTGGGCCCGGCGGCGGAAGTAATTCTCAGCAACGTCGAGTGTTCGATCCAAAAAAATATCGAATTATTTTATTTGATCAACGGGGATGTGGTCGAAGCAAGCCATTTGCATCCCTTGAGGCCAACACCACATGGCACCTCGTTGCGGATATGGAAGCGTTACGACAACACCTTAATATCGATAGATGGTTGGTATGTGGTGGTTCATGGGGAAGCACATTGTCACTTGCCTATGCCCAAACTCACCCTGAAAAAGTAACCGAACTTATTCTACGTGGACTTTTTACGCTACGAAAATCCGAACTGGATTGGTACTACAACGGTGGCGCAGCCCACCTTTTTCCAGACGAATGGGAAAAGTTTGTGGCACCTATACCCACTGACGAACAGCACAATATGATAAATGCCTGCTATAAGCGTCTAACCGGAAATGACGAAGACGCGAAGATTGCTGTTGCAAAGGCATGGAGTATTTGGGAAGGAAGCACAATCAGTCTACTAAGGCGGCCCGCACAGGTTGCGCATTTCGGAAACGAAACATTTGCCACAGCCTTTGCACGTATCGAATCCCACTATTTTGTACATGGCGGCTTTTTTGAGAATGACGGCTGGCTTATTTCTAACTTAGATTCGATACGTCATATTCCCTGTATACTCATACAAGGTCGCTACGATGCATGCACACCAATGACTACGGCTTGGGATATTCACAAAAAGTGGCCTGAGGCATCATTAAAGATCGTTGACGATGCAGGGCACGCATTTAACGAGCCCGGTATTGCTCACGAAATAGTATGCGCAACCGATTTATTTTCCGATACATAGTTTTCGATCAACGCTAAACCAACAAGCGGATTATTGTGTTACCGTTTCTAGCGATACTACTAATACCAATCGATGTTTCGCGAATCTGTTACTCAGACTCGCGAAATAATCCGGTAGTCATTAAAAACTATCGAGCTTGTTGCCTAAAACGAACAATATCGGCAGACGCCAACGCACTCATATTAAAAATACCACGCGGTGTTGCTGAGTTAACCAGTATATGCGCGGGTCGTGCCAAACCTGAAAGAAAAGGCCCTACCAATAAACCACCTGATTGTTTTCTAAGTAACCCCAACGCTATATTCGCCGCGTCCAATCCTGGAAATATTAAAAGGTTAGCAGTGCCGGATAAATTACTATGTGAGTTTACCGATTGACGATAGTGACTATCCAAAGCAGATATAGACTGCATTTCACCATCAATTTCATAATCAGGGTACATTTCTCGTAGAATGTCAGACGCTTGGCGCATTTTTAACGCGCTTTCAGCAGACGATGTACCAAAGTTGGAATGGGATAACAGCGCTACTTTTGGCGCGATTCCAAATCGCAACACCTGATCAATGGCGGTGCGGGTGGATTGCACAATTTGCTCGACTGATGGATCGATGCCAATAAAACAATCCGATAAGAACAACGGTCCTGAATCAAATAAAACAGTTGATAGTGTTGAGGCGCCGATACTGTTACTCTGCATGCCAATAACATCTGTTAAATCCTTTAAATGACTCTCAAATCGACCAACCTTTCCGCAAATTAAACCATCGGCTTCTCCATCGGCCACCATCATCGCACCAACTAAAGTAGTACGCGTGCGCATCATGGCCTGACATTCTTCTAAGGAGTATCCGTCCCGCCCTGCGTGCTTATGATAACGTTCGGCTAATGTCGATGACAAAACCGGATCTTCCGGATTAATTATCTGAACATTCTCTCCTTGTTTAATACGTAAGCCGAGTTCGGCAACCTTGCCCCGAATAACATCTGGGCGACCGATAAGTATAGGCGATAATATTTTCTCTTCCAGCACCTGTTGAACCGCATGCAGAATCGTTGAGTTCTCCCCTTCTGTATAGACCATTCGTTCCTGACTGCGTTTTGCCATACTGACAATCGGCTGCATGAATAGCCAGAGCGAACACTAAAACGGCTTAATTTTCG
>CAJQKF010000121.1 GCA_905478855.1 uncultured Gammaproteobacteria bacterium | reverse complement strand
GTTCAGTCGGAAAAATGTATACGACTCTCGCCATAGAGGCCGAAATGAAACGCCAAGGTTGGAACGCCACATTTCGAGCAACCGGTCAGACCGGAATTTTTATCCAAGGATCCGGTGTTCCCGTTGATGCAGTAATTTCAGATTTTATTGCCGGTTCTATAGAGGTGCTTACATCGTCAAATAGCGATGACCACTGGGATATTATTGAAGGACAAGGATCACTATTCCATCCATCCTATGCGGGAGTAAGTTTAGGACTGCTGCATGGAGCCCAAGCAGATTTTCTAATTCTATGTCATGAGCCCACCCGTCTGCATATGCGCGGACTTCCAGAACAGAAATTGCCGGGTATTCAAGAATGTCTGGATCTAAATCAACAGATGGCTCAGGTAGTTAGTGGCAACTCCCAGTTTGCTGGGATATCTGTAAATACTCAACATCTGGACGACGATAAACGCTCAGATTATCTTTTAGATCTACAAGAACAATATGGCTTGCCCTGCATAGATCCAATGATTACTGGAGTGAAACCTATACTTGTGGAACTAGAGAAACGATGCAATCTATAAAATGTAGCGTTGAAAAATACCCTCTAGCCAACGCTTTTCGAATCTCCCGCGGCAGCAAGACAGAGGCAATTGTAGTAGTTGCATCTGTCACTAGCGGCGGTGTAACTGGCTACGGCGAATGTTTGCCTTACGCCCGATACGACGAAACTCCTGAAAGCGTATGTAAACAAATAAACTCAATTTATAGCGGGAATGGAACCGACCTAAATCGACATGCCCTGCAAGACAATCTTACAGCGGGTGCGGCGCGTAATGCACTCGATTGCGCATTGATTGATCTAGAAGCCAAGCAGAGAGGCATACGAGCTTGGGACATTTTCGGCATAGAACGTCCAGTGCCGTGTGTAACAGCATATACCCTAAGCCTTGATCAACCGGAGAAAATGGCGTCCAACGCACGCACCCATCAAAATCGGGGATTATTAAAACTGAAACTGGGCCCGGACAATGCCGTAGACTGTGTCCGAGAAGTCCGTAAACAGGCTCCGAATAGTGAATTAATCGTTGATGCAAATGAAGCATGGTCAATGTCTCAACTAGATGGTTCAATAGAGGATTTTGCGGCGTGCAATGTCACTATGGTTGAACAGCCGTTGCCTGCAGCTTCCGACGACGCTCTAACAGGTCAAAAATTCCCAATCCCGATTGGCGCTGATGAGTCCGCTCACACAAGTGAAGAATTAGATTCTCTAGCCGAAAAATATCAGGTGATCAATATAAAACTTGATAAAACGGGGGGTGTCACTGAGGCCATTCGAATGCTCGACCGCGCCCAAGAACTCAACCTAGATTGCATGATTGGCTGCATGATCGCCACATCACTTTCCATGGCCCCTGCCATGTTGCTCACAACTCGAGCCAGATTCGTTGATCTGGATGGACCGTTACTCCTTGCGAAAGACCGTTACCCTGGAATGCTCTACACTAACGACAAAATCCATAGTCCGAATAAAGAGCTGTGGGGTTAATGCACGGTATTATATAATTTGCATAAACAGGCCGCTCAATTAGCAATAATCGCGCTTTTTGCTATCGTTTTCGCGAATTTGTGTGTGGCGAGCCCATTAGCAAAGCTCACTATCACCCTTCGAATTAGTGTAGACGGAGCCCTTCTGGTTACAGAAACAATCAATCTTCGTACACACAAAACAATTCGTTCACCAGTTCGGTCTATCTACGCGCATTCTGGCATACAAGGAAGACATGAAGTGCTAAGTCTTGCGCACAATGATCATCCGCTAAGGGCTACCGTTACCAAATCAGGTTTCGTCTTAGGCAAAAAGAACTCAACATTGATACCCGGCGACCATGAAACTACGGATTCGTTATGTGGTTTATGATGCCATAGAGAGCGGATTACTTACAGCTGTACTGCCTTGGGTAATCGGCGATATCGGCCATCATATAACGTTCACGAACGTATCGATGCTAATCACGTTCCCTAAACGAATATCATCTAGCAATCTAGTCATTAAGAGTATCGGGCTAGAAGGTCCACCGGACACCATGAAGCTCGCCTCCACAGTCGATAAGACAGGAAATATTAATCTGACATGGTCATCTGTCGACTCTGGATTGACCACTGGGTTCACGTTAAATTGGCCAAGCAATGTAATGTTGGCAGCAAATACTGCCGCAACACAATCTTGGTTTTTCACCCCGGGGAAATATATCTACTGGGGTTGGCTTGGTTTATTCATTTCGGCGGCCAGTTGTTGGTTCGTTCGATATTACGAACGAAACTTAGGAAACAATGTTATTTTCCCCGCAGCAACGGCGTTGTCCTTTGCAATTATTTATGGTGTAGGAGTATTTTCCACTCGCGACCCTTACGCCTTTAGCATAACGTTCATCGCCACTCTACTCGTATTTTTCTTACTGCGCTCGAATCATAACGTCATCAACATAAAACCAGGGCGTAGATGGAGAATTAGGTTTTTAATCGCCTTTATTTTTGCATTATGTTGGGACATTACAGTGCGGGTCACATTTGGTTATTTTCTTCTGGTTTTAGGCAACTGTTTAGTTTTGTTTCGACCAATCTTACGAAATTTTCCAAACGAACAGCCAAATAATCGCCAACTTGGCGAAAAGGTTAAGTAAAAGATACATATGATTGATCATTTGCGTTTCTTCATAAAGAATTTTTTAGTAGACTACGCAGCACTTGGTAAGTGGACTAACGTTCTTGGTTCGCCTAACGCTTCGAGGACGAAAAGAAATCCTTCATAGCGTTATAATTTGCCGGAATTTTTTACGTTTAACCTTCGGTTAATGACTTTTTCTAAACCGATCGTTGCCTATATACCGGCGTTCCTATATGGTACGCGCTCTTTTTTGTAGGGAGGTATTACAATGAAACAATACGCTCTTGTTGTTGGATTAATAACAATGTTGGCATCCCCGTTCGCCTTTGCACAAGGTAACTTGGAAGCGGGTCGTGACAAAGCATTCACATGCACCGGCTGTCATTCTGCACCGGGACTTCGAAACGCCTACCCGGGCTACAAAGTACCGAAAATTGGTGGACAGCATGAAGCTTATATTATTGCTGCTTTGAAAGGCTACCGTTCTAAAGAACGGTCCCACCCTACAATGCAGGCTCATGCGGCTACAATGAGCGACCAAGACATGGCCGACATTGCGGCATACTTTTCATCTTTAGGCAAATAGCCTGATAGCAACAACTGGAGATTCACAGCAATGAAAGCAATGCTAACTCTGATTGCCGGTTCAACCTTATTGTTGAGCCAAGTCGGGTATACCGCAGGTCCCGGAGATGCCGCAGCTGGTGAGGCAAAGTCAGCTAGTTGTGCCGCGTGCCATGGCCCTACCGGTAATGGTGACAATCCAACTTTTCCGATTCTTGCCGGTCAATACCGGGATTATCTTGTGCAAGCTTTAACCGATTATAAAAATGGTGGTCGTAATAATGCGATCATGAAAGGTTTTGCAACAGGTCTCAGTAAGGAAGATATACTGGACTTGGCTGCATTCTATTCGTCACAGGAATCGAGCTTACAGACTCCCAAGGCAAACTAGTAACCGTGCGCTTTTAATAAAAAACCGGCCTGCGGGTCGGTTTTTTTGTGTCAAAAGACCAATTTAAAGAATTACACGCTATATAATCCATCGCTCTGGTTTGCGATAATCCCGCATTTAGAAACTCTACACTTAGTCGCTATGAGCATCTCAAATACCCAGCCCCCAGCAAATTTCATTAGACAGCGTATTGATATTGATCTTGCCGAGAACCAAATCAAAAATGTTGTCACCCGATTTCCCCCAGAACCCAACGGCTATTTACACATAGGTCATGCTAAAAGTATCTGCCTGAATTTCGGGATAGCCAAAGACTACGAAGGACATTGCTTTCTGCGCTTCGACGATACGAACCCAGAAAAGGAAGCTATGGAATTTGTGAAAGCAATACAAGAGGATGTTAAGTGGCTTGGTTTTGACTGGGAGGATCGACTACGTCACGCATCGGATTATTTTGAACAACTATTTCAATATGCGGTTGAACTCATAAAGTCCGAGAAAGCCTACGTCTGTAGTCTTGATGGTGATGCCATTCGACAAATGAGAGGTACGCTTACAGAACCCGGCCAAGATAGTCCATATAGAAAACGAACAGTAGACGAAAATCTTGATCTGTTTCTACGTATGCGAGATGGTGAATTTAAAGACGGTGCGCATGTACTCCGTGCCAAAATTGATATGTCATCTCCTAACTTAAATATGCGAGACCCTATTATCTATCGTGTTAGACATCAACATCACCAGAACACAGGCGATACGTGGTGTATTTATCCGATGTACGATTTTACCCATTGCCTCAGTGACGCAATCGAAGGTATCACCCACTCCTTGTGTACACTCGAATTTGAAGATCACCGTCCGTTATATGACTGGGTCCTCGATAATGTATCGGCTCCGTGCCACCCACAACAAATCGAATTTTCCAGATTAACGCTGAATTATACGGTAACAAGTAAGCGCCTGCTCGCACAACTTGTTAATGACGGACACGTTGAAGGTTGGGACGACCCCCGTATGCCAACCATTTCCGGTCTTCGTCGTCGCGGTTTTACTCCTGAAGCGATACGAGACTTCTGTGACAGAATAGGCATTACCAAGAAGTACAATCAAATTGAAATGACACTCCTTGAAAATCTTGTTCGAGAAGACCTGGATCCTAAGGTCAATCGTCGAATGGCTGTTCTCAATCCGATCAAACTCGTGGTAACCAACTATCCCGATGATTTGCATGAAATATTTGACGCTCCAAATCATCCGAATAAACCAGAAATGGGTACCCGCACGATTGAATTTGGTAAGGAACTAGTTATCGAGAGAGATGACTTCATGATCGATCCGCCACGTAAATTCTTCCGAATGGGTCCAGGACGCGAAGTCCGTCTTCGCTACGCGTACATAGTTACCTGCACCGGTTTTGATGTAGACGAAAATGGCGAACCATCAGTAATTTATTGTACCTATGATCCCGAAACCAAAGGCGGCAACACCCCAGATGGTCGAAAAGTAAAAGGTACGATTCACTGGGTGTCATCCCACGACGGACAGGTTGCAACAGTTCATCTCTATGATCGACTATTTACTGAAGAAAACCCGGCGGGTTCCAAAGCAAGAGATTTCAAAGATCACCTAAACCCGGAGTCACTCAGAGTATTATCCAACGCCATCGTTGAACCCTCCGTTGTTCAGGGAACTTCCATAGAGCATTTTCAATTCGAACGTTTAGGCTATTTTTGCACCGACCCAAAAACATCAACAACCGACTTAGTAATCAATAGAACCATTAGCCTGCGTGATACCTGGTCTGCCCAAAAGGGTCACAAAAAATGATGAAACGTGAAGGTGATTCATGGATGTCAGCCAATAATTTTGGCCCGTCTTTAAGCGGCATAGGCATCAACTTATTGGTGCCAAACATTGCCGACTCTATCACTTTCCAATCTACCGTCTTTGATATAAAAATTGTATATGCTGATGAAGACTTTGCGGTTGTCCGCGGTTATGACGGTCAGTGGCTGCTGCATGCAGATCATACTTATTTGGACCATCCGTTGGGCGGTATTGCCATCGCAGCGCAAGGACGTGGGGCAGGACTGGAAATACGCTTATACAATGCGAATCCAGACAACGCCGAACAAAAAGCAAGAGATCACGGCTACACGATACTCCAAGGTAGTGCGGACAAACCCCATGGACTGCGCGAGTGTTATATTATCGATAATGACGGTTATGTTTGGGTGCCATCAGCCAAACTAACTCATTGAGATCCCGAGCATGAAGCGTAAGATTCATAATAGGGATCTCAATGAGTTAGTCGAGGCTCGACGCTCCGATATTCATGGTAAAGGTCTATTCGCTCTGAAGAGATTACGTGTTGGTCAGTACCTTGGCACATACCACGGACCTATGGTAAAACGTAATGGCACCCACGTACTATGGGTGGAGAATGAACCGGGGACTTGGCTAAAGTGCGATGGAAAAAACATATTGCGTTACCTGAACCATAATTCAAACCCTAACGCTGAATTCGATGGGTTCGATTTATACGCTCTAAGAAACATTCAGCCAGGCCAAGAGATAACCTTTGATTACGGTGAAGATCCAAGCGCCTAATCTCCGCTTCGGAACAACTCACGCAGCGGTACCGGCTTATTAAATAAATAGCCCTGCAAATAATCGGCGCCAAATTCAATAAGTTGATCGCGCACAGCCTGATTTTCGACATGTTCTGCAACAACCTTTTTGTCCAACGTATGCGCTAATTCAATTATCGATTTAACAATTGCCGACTGCACGGGGTCATGATCAATACCTTTTACTAAACCACCGTCGATCTTTAGAAAATCAATTGGGAGTTGCTTGAGATAAGTATAGGATGAAAGCCCAGAACCGAAGTCATCCAATGCTATTTGACAACCCAAGCGACGCATTGTCTGAAAAAACTCAGTCGCAACGTCAAAGTCTCCGATTGCGGCTGTTTCTGTCAATTCAAAGCATATTCGCTCATACGGGACTATATACTTTTTAAACAATCCTAGAACCTGATTAATAAACTCGACGCTTGCCAACGATCGGCCTGATATATTGATACAAAAACGCGGCGCATTAGCATTAGTATTGAATTGCTGAGATGAGTACTTCAATGAGTTTTCGATCACCCAAATATCAAATTTTTTGGCAAATTGAAGACTTTCTACTGCTGAAACAAATTGCTGACTTGGAATCAGCGTTCCATCATCACGGCGTACCCTGATTAAAATCTCCACATATCGAGGCTCGTTCAACAAAATTTTCGTACTAACGATTTCCTGAGCGTATAATTCAAGCTGATCATGTTCGAGTGCATTTCGAATATAGTTAACCCATGAGGTATCTGTTGGAAACCCATTCTCATGATTTGCTTCACGATAAATACTAATAGAGTTACCACCACGTTTCTTAGCCTCGTGACAAGCCGCATCCACTTGAAACATTATTTCAGTCACACTCGAAGTACCCGGTAAAATACGAGTCACACCGATACTCGCAGTTAAAGGAGTTCGTCGAGGAATAGATTCACTAGACAGGTTTTCTACTACCGAACGAATTCTCTGAGCAATATTCCGCGCCCTGTCATCATCAACATTCGTCAAAAGTATACAAAACTCGTCTCCGCCTATTCGAGCAACTAGGTCAGAAGGGCCTAGCAGGGAACTCAATTTTCGTCCTAACATCGACAGATACTGATCGCCCGCCACATAACCGACTTCACTATTAAGTCTTTTAAACTGATCGATATCCAAGAGACATAGAGCATGTGAAGCACCGTCTCGAACACCCGAGTCTATACACTGACCTAAGCGCTTGATTAATTCCCCACGATTGAGTTGTCCCGTTAATTCATCTCGACTATGAACCTCAGAAACTACACCACTAGGTTGATACTCTTTAGAGTGCAGCCCTGCGAGAAGAAGATCATATTTAGAGTTCTCGTTTTTTATCGACTGACCACTAATAGTAACCCAAACATAAGAATTATCGGGCTTATGAAAGAGCAGTTCGCACGTATAAACAAGAAGCTCTTTACTTATTAGTTTTTCCGTAAACGTGTTAAATTTCTTGTATTGATTTACATGAAGTAAATCAATAAATGGTTTTTTATATAACGATGATGCTGAAAACCCGAGAAAATTAGCTCCATAGTCGTTGATTGACATCGTACGACATTCTTCGTCAAGTGTAATAAATAGCGACGGCGTACTATTATAAAAGCTACTGTATTTCGCCTCGCTGACTTTGAGTTCTTTGAGGCTGTGTTCAAGTTTCTTGCCTTGGTCTGTTAATTGTTTAGTGCGATGATCAACTCTCTGCTCAAGAGTACTCCGCATCAATTTTAATTGGTCTGCCAGTTTCTTACGCTGCAGATGACATTTCAAACGAGCTAATAAAATAGGAAAGTTTATCGGCTTACTTACAAAATCTGTAGCGCCTAATTCGAATGTCGTCACAATGTTATGAAGCGCATCACTCACAGTAAGCATAATCACCGGCAAGTCAATTTCGTCCCAGCGCTGCCGAATACAATAGAGCGTTTCCAATCCGTCCATATCCGGCATTAGAATATCCAAAAGCACCAAATCCGGATGAGCAGAGTCAATTTTATCTATCGCTGTCTGCCCATCGATTGCTTCGACAATCGTATACTTTGCATCTTCCAATACCGAACGCACCAAAGAACGAGTTGTTGGTCTATCGTCAACAATTAAAATAACCGGCTGGCATTTTTCTTTTGAATAAATATTCGTAACAACACTCAACCCCTTTGTTTTACGATCCATATGATGCGCCTAATATTAATGTAAAATATATGAATATGCAGAAAAAGCTACACAGAGTCATGCCACGTTCGATAACTTCATTTTTGGATTAAAATCCACGGGTTCGTTGTGATCGAATCAGATAGCGCATATGATTTAGGTCACTTTCTTGCAGAGACATAGCATTTTCGACCCATTGATCGACAAACTCTAACATTGATTTTAGACTAACCGAGCTATCTTTACGAATAGCATGACGTAGATTCCGTGCGGCAAGGTACTGGTTTTTTTCCCGACGTACCAAGCGCTCGACAACTTCCTCCCCTTCTCCAGATTCGGCGATGTAGTCAACAATACCCATCTCATACAGCTCTTCCACAGCATAGGTCTTGCCACTGAGTATAAATTTCTCTGCGGCCTTTGGTGTCAGCCGTTGACTTAGAAAATGCCAGGCCCCCATTCCCGGATACATATTAAACAATACTTCGGGCAATCCCATTTTAACATGTCGCTCTGCAACAATAATTTGCGCAGATAGTGCCGCTTCCATACCACCGCCCAAGGCATTACCTTTTACTAGGGCAATCGTAGTTAATGGCAAATTGAATGAGTTTGATATTTGATGCACTAATCGAACACATTTACGAGCATAGAGTGTCAATTCGTCGCGATTCTGAGCTCGAATGAGCTCCAGAAAATAGGACAAGTCTCCGCCCAAATTAAATACGCCATCAATATCTGAAGTCATCACATAATAGCCAGGTATTGAATCTTGCCCGATACTATTTACGTCTTCAGTGAAATGTCGACTAAAATTAAAATGAAAATCGCATAAATCGCTAACCAGTTCATTAGTAAATTTCGCTGGACAATCTGGCCTTAAACGCAACCAGT
Source organism: uncultured Gammaproteobacteria bacterium (assembly GCA_905478855.1). GTDB lineage: Bacteria > Pseudomonadota > Gammaproteobacteria > Arenicellales > CAJQKF01 > CAJQKF01. The sequence goes on along the minus strand of CAJQKF010000121.1, from coordinate 30,116 downwards.
GAATACCCGATTGTGCGTCAAGATAATTTGTAAAGAATGGCGAGCTTTTATCACGCCCTTGACGATCGTTCTCAAAAAGACGACGAACGGTACTATTAACAGGTTGATCGGCAATAAAATTTTCATTGGATAATTGACGTGAGCCAAGTAGCATAATAATAACCTCTTTTAATCGGATGGCGGAACTATTTCTCTATGAAGATCATTTACTTAGGATGTTTCATACTACCTAGCCTATCCCTATCGGAGACCATTGAAAAGAATTATTTGCATTGAAACCGCTCTGTTTCAAGAGTATATAGATAATGTAATTCAGCGAAATCTCTCGATCAGAGATAGCCGATATTGGTTTTACATTCAGTATCATATAGTCAATTAATTCTTCCCGTACCATATTATGATAAACACCTCGTTAAATGACGCATCATCTCAAAATCTAAAGTACCGTGTTTTGTCTGTAATCGCTGATGTAACGGGTCTAAAACAAGACAAACTCCATTTAGACATGTCTTTGATGGATGACTTGGTTGCTGACTCGGTCGACCGTGTGACGCTTTTTATGGCCCTTGAAGACGAGTTTGGTCAGTCGATACCCGAAGACGAAATTGGCCCGATTAAATCCATTGAAGATTTGGTCAATTTCATTGGCCACCGACTAAAACGAAACCCTGATGTATAAACTTTGTTATTTAAGTAAATTATCTGGTTATTGCGTCAACTTTGGTTTATGAAAAACCAAGACCGTATTGTCATAACCGGAGCAGGAATTATTTGTTCGCTTGGGCAACATATCCAAAACATCTGGGAGGATATATTACAAGGCAAGGCCATTAGTCAGCCGATCCCAGAACAGTGGTCAACTTATAGCGATTTCAAGTCCCAGTTCTGGGCACCCTTGCCAAAACGCGACTATTCTTGTTACGGTCTTGGGCGAAGCGACAAGCTGCGCATGGATGAAGTTACTATGCTGTCAATAGGAGCATCATATCAAGCACTTGAAACAGCCAATCTTTCATTTAGTCCGCGAGACGATAAGGCAAACCGATTTGTAATAGAAGATTATACCCCCCATCGATTCGGCATATATTTTGGCACGGGAACAGGTGGCATCAATACAACGCTTTCTGCACATACAACCCACCTTTTAAAGCAGAAAGCGGTCGAGAGCGATTACAACATTCCTTTTGAAAAGCGATACAATCCTCTAGCGGTGTCGATGTTAATGCCAAATGCTGCTGCCGCTGCTACCGGAATTCGATTTGGTGCAGAAGGTCCAAATCGTACTACATCCTTGGCCTGCGCCTCAGGCACTGCCGCTATTGGCGAAGCATTTCAGGCCATAAAACGTGGCGATATTGATGTGGCACTCAGCGGGGGTATGGAATTTCTCTCTGATCCGTATGGTTCAATATTTAGGTCGTATGATATTACTGGGGCTCTGACTCGAGGATTCAATGAGGCCGATGCTTGCAACAGACCTTTTGATCAACATCGAAATGGATTCCTATTCGGTGAGGGTGGTGCTGGTGTACTCGTACTTGAACGTGAATCGCACGCAAAGGCAAGAAATGCAACCATATGGGCTGAGTTATGCGGATTTGAAGAAACCTTCGATTGTCATAATCTCATGTCTATAGAGCCGAGCGGCCAACAGATAAAGAACATGATACATAAGAGTATTTCAAATTGCGGATTCACCAATAATGATTTCACCTATATCAATGCACATGGTACTGGCACAAGCATTAATGATGAGGTCGAGCTAAACATCATCGAAAGTATTTTCGGACAAAAACCATTGATTAATTCTACTAAAGGCTTCATAGGGCATACCATTGGAGCCAGTGGTGCTATTGAGGCCGCAATAACAGCATTAAGTTTTCGTGATAACCTCATACATCCCTGCAATAATCTTGTTAACCCTATTAGAGACTTGAATTTTCCACTACAGTCTATTACGAAACCCATCGGTCCAGCAATCAGCCAATCGTTTGCTTTTGGCGGGCATAACTGTTGTCTTATCCTAAATGACTATTGAACATATTGACATGCGTACTGCATCACTTAAAATGATCAACACCTGACAGGATGTTTTAAATAATGATTAAAAAAACAGCGCATAAACAGACACTTATAAAAGCTTTTGGGTCTATCCAAGTGATCAGCGATTAGTAAGAAAAATTTTGAATACTGATAATTCACTTCTAGGCGATCTGGTAGACGTAGCCCAAGAAAAGGTTAAGCACGCAATAACTATTAACTTAGCCGAGTTTGAACAGGCAGTTTTACGTCTTGTTATCGGTGGTGCGATATTCTTATATGTGTTGTTCAATCACTTGGTTACAGAATTACCAAGTCATATAATGGGAACTCTTTTCCTATGCGCATCAATTGCTCTTCTAGGCTGGATAATTCTACAGCCCACAGCAAGTAGACCTCGGCGTTTATCTGCTATCGCCGTTGACATGATATGTATTTCATACTCAATGCATATTGGTGATGAAATTGGTGCCCCCTTATTTTTCGCTTATATTTTCGTCACTATAGGAAACGGTTTTCGTTTTGGCAATCCGTTCTTATACATCGCTCTCGGAACAGGCCTGTCGGGATTTGCCGCCGTTATTTGGTTCACCCCCTATTGGACAGAAAACTCGTCATTTGCCATTGGCGTTCTTCTTGCTATGACAGTTATTCCATTCTATGCATCTAAGCTAATTGCACGATTAGCTGACGCCAGAGAAAAGGCCGAGCAAGCGAATCAGGCGAAAAGCATGTTCGTTGCAAACATGAGTCATGAAATACGCACCCCATTAAACGGCGTCATTGGGCTCAGTCAATTACTCAACACAAGTAATTTAAATGAAGAACAACGAGAAATGGTTGAGACCATTCAGACCTCTGCGAACACCCTACTCTATCTCGTTAACGACATTCTCGATTTTTCCAAAATCGAGGCGGGCAAAGCAACCACCACGCTAACAACCTTTAACCTTCGAACATTGGTAACGACAACTGTTCGGATGTTGTTGCCACAAGCAAATAGTCAAGGAATCAATCTACACAGTAGTATCGACAATCAAATTCCCGACTATATTGTCGGAGATGACCAGCATTTGCGACAGGTACTAATAAACCTGATTGGTAATGCCATAAAGTTCACGAATGAGGGTGAAGTCGATGTGCGACTTGTACGCTTGTCATCTACTGAGCAAAACATTCAGATCCGGTTCGAGATCATTGATACCGGTGTCGGAATTTCCCAAGATGATCACTCACGAATTTTTCAAAGCTTTCAGCAGGCTGATAGTTCGTTTACACGACAACATGATGGTACAGGACTAGGAGTAACAATTAGTAATCAGCTTGTCACATTAATGGGCGGTAAACTAAAACTTCAAAGTAGTCCCGGCCAAGGATCCAGATTTTGGTTTGATCTTGAGTTTTCCTCCGCCGTGGGAGAAGTACCCGAAGCTAAAACCCTATCCCAAGAAAATGTAGTACTGTTGCGCTCTTCGAAGTTCCAAGTAGAAAACAATCGTAAAATTAAAATCCTGGTTGCTGAAGATAATCCAGTAAATCGAAAAGTGATTTGCCTTATCCTAGAAAACGACGGTTATCAGGTACATCTTGTTACAAACGGAGCACAGGCTTTAGAAGCTTTAGATCTACGCGCTTATGATCTAGCAATACTCGATATGCAGATGCCAGTTATGGGCGGTATTGATGCTATAAAAATGCACCGCATGACGCATCATCAACGATCACAACTACCGTTTCTTGTGCTAACAGCCAACGCCACTCACGAGGCTAGGAAGCTTTGCGAAGAAGCCGGTGCTAATGCCTATTTAACCAAGCCAGTAGACGCCGCACAGTTGTTACATCACGTCGCAAACCTAACTCGAATTCATGATGCAAATCAGCATATTGAGCGCGCGCAGCGCACTCAGGTAGTGCAAGCATTCGATCCGGAAGTATTACTAGAGTTACCCGTTATTCGAAATAGTCCAGGTGCACTCGAAGATCTAATTGGCCTGTTTCGCAATGATGCCGAGGATCTTTACAATAAACTTCAGCTAAATGTACGAAAAAATAGCATACGCAATTTTCACGAAAACCTACACGCGCTTAAAGGTAGTGCAGCAAATATAGGGGCTAACAGAATTGCCGCCACATGTGACATCGCAGGCTCTATTAAACCGGACGAGTTATCGGTACGAGGAGAGGAAATGATGAAACAAGTCTCCGTGGATATTACTGATTTCGAGGCTGCGGTTCGAGCATTTATGAAAACCAATACAATTTTAAAAGACCGATCTTAAGCATCTATTAATCTTCAAGCAGTAAACTCTCAATTTCATTTGGATGAATGTGGTCTTCGCTGAATACTCGTCCCGACACAGATATACCCGCATCTACTACTGAACGTTGTTTGCCACTAAGTAACGGATGCCATTCCGGTAAGCTTTCATCAAACTTTAGTCGTCGATAAGCACAGGTCTTAGGTAGCCATCTAAATTCTTCATCTTTTAATTGGCGGATAGACAAACATCCTTTTACCTTCGTAAACCGGTGTTTGTAATCTGAACATCGACAACTATCCGTATCAAGTAAGCGGCAAGCGGCACGGGTTAGAATAACATCTTCGCGATTTTTAGTTTCAAAACGAATAAGACAACACCGCCCGCAACCATCACACAATGCCTCCCATTCATCATCTGTTAATGTCTCTAGTTTATAGCGCTTCCAGAATTCGTCACGCATTATTGAATGCCCCTAATCTTTATCATAACCAGTCAAACGCCGAAGTAAATTGCTAGATGAGATACCGTTTTTTTAAAAAGCTTTGCCCATCATTACACATATCATACTTGACGTCAGTATCTCGCAGTATATGATTCGCCTTTTCCTTTGCAAGCGGGGTTCCCAATGGATTTTTTATATGAGTATGGTCTTTTTCTGGCCCAGGCGCTAACTATCGCTGGAACTATTATTTTCGTTGCTGGCAGTTTATTGGCTATGTCTATGCGGCAGAAAAACCACGGATCGGATGAAATAGAAATCACTCGATTAAACGAAAAATTCGAAGCTATGAAGACCGCGCTAGGAAGCGCGTCGTCGTCGAAGCAAGAACTCAAAAAACAGCGTAAAGAGACAAAAAAGGCCAAGAAAAAAGCCAATAAACAATCTTCTCCGAATCGTGGCCGAATTTTTGTAATTAATTTCGAAGGAGATATAAAGGGTACCAACGTCAAAAATCTACGCGAGGAAGTGACTGCCATTTTAACTGTAGCAACGGAAAAAGATCAGGTAATCGTAAATGTGGAAAGCGGCGGCGGAATGGTGCATGCATATGGACTTGGAGCTTCACAACTGGATCGAATACGCAGCAAGAGCATTCCTCTTACAGTGTGTGTCGATAAAGTTGCAGCCAGCGGAGGCTATTTGATGGCTTGTGTTGCCGATAAAATAGTAGCAGCACCATTTGCAATCATTGGGTCTATAGGCGTAATTGCGCAAATCCCGAACTTTAATAAAGTGCTAAAGAAACACGATGTCGAATTCGAACAGGTTACCGCAGGTGAATACAAGCGCACACTAACTATGTTTGGAGAAAATACGGATCAAGGACGACAGAAGATGAAAGAAGATCTTGAAGAAACTCATCAACTTTTTAAAAACTTTGTATCGGAACATCGCCCCTCACTGAATATAGACAAAGTTGCCACAGGGGAACATTGGCTTGCAACCCGCGCGTTCGAGCTAGATCTAGTCGACGAGCTAAAAACCAGTGACGATCTTTTATTGGAACAAAGTGGTGAAAACGATATTCTTGAAGTAAAGTTAAAAGCCAAACAAACCTTAATTCAAAAACTTACGGAGTCTGCAGCAAGCTTGTATTATTTAGTCTTTTCAAAAAAGACTCAAGATACAACTCAATATTTTCTATAATCTAGAGTAACTCTCAATTCATATATCGCCAATGATTTACTCATTAAATAGGCTTTGTCCCATAATAGCTGCCGATTGCTTCATAGCAGCGGATTCCAACATCATTGGCAACGTAACCGTTGAGGAAAAATCAAGCATTTGGTTTGGCGTTACAATACGTGGAGATAACGATTCCATAGTTATTCGAAAAGGAACTAACATTCAAGATGGAACCGTAGTGCACACGGACCCCGGGTTCAAAGTGGAAATTGGTCCGTCCAGTACTATTGGTCATCGAGTTGTTCTACACGGCTGTAAAATCGGTTCTTATTCACTCATTGGTATCAACAGCGTTATTCTAAATGGAGCCCATATTGGTCCTTACTGTCTAATTGGTGCAAATTCAATGGTAACGGCAGGCAAGATAATTCCGGAGCGTTCCTTAGTTATGGGTTCTCCTGGAAAGATTATTCGCACCCTAACCGATGCAGAATGCGAAACTCTAGAAGAATCTGCGATGACTTACCAAACAAAAATCAACCTGTATCGAGACTACTTCAAAGTTCAGGGTTAATATAGGATGGAATTTTTCCAAACACCTGCTAAAGCGAATCGATGGTGTATTGATCAACGAAACACGGGGAAAATCATTGGCATGGTTCCTACCATGGGAGCACTTCATGAAGGCCATCTTGAATTAGTAAAGCGCGCAGTTAAGGAAAATGATATTTGCGTAGTTAGTATTTTCGTCAATCCTTTACAGTTTAACGAGGAAAAAGATTTTTCGGCCTATCCCCGAAACCTCGAACAAGATCGCATTGCACTAAAAAACTGTCATTGTGCCATGGCTTTCACAGGCTCATTGGATTCATTCTTTCCCAGAATTGATAGGTCCAATATAACTTTACTGCGACCAGGTGCGGAAGCAAACGACCTCGAGGGAGCACATCGACCGGGGCATTTTGCAGGGGTAAAGACAATCGTTAATAAATTGTTTACTACCGTCCGCCCCCACAATGCCTATTTTGGCGAAAAAGATTTCCAGCAAACACTGGTTATTCGTAAGCTTGCTAAAGAAACGAGTGCTCCGAACATTATCGTATGTCCAACACATCGCGAGAAAAATGGACTAGCAATGTCATCTCGAAATGAACGTCTGACATCAAACCAACGCCAACAAGCTTCAGTAATTTACAGAGCACTTTTGGCTGCACTGTCGGAATGGAAAAAAGGAGTTAGAGGCGTTAAAGAACTAGAAAAGGCTATGGTCGACGTACTTGCTACCGAAACTGATCTTAAAGTTGAATATGCTACCGTTCGCGACCCCGAAAACTGGCAAGAGAAAAATTTTAACAACAGCGCAACCACGGCTCGGGCGTTAATTGCTGTAACACTGGGAAATGTTAGACTAATAGATAATATGATCCTTTCCTAGAATTTTGCTCCATTATCAAATCGCCTAAACTGCGACTTTTAACATAGCTAAAGCGACTTCTAGTCAGATTTCGTCCTTGATTTATAACGCTCTGATGCTACATTTCAGATTCTATGATCCCCAGTATGAATGTCGGTGAAAAAATTAACTAAAGACATCGCTAATAGTGCGAGCGGAACAAGCGGATTACCAAATGGCGTCTATATTGATAAAGACTACTTTTCTTGGGAAAGTAAGAATTTATTGGCATCAAATTGGTTTGGCATAGGCTTCGGTATTGATGTCCCCCAAAGTGGTTCTATAAAGAAAGTTGATGTTCTTGGAACGTCACTTATTATGGTGCGCGGCGAGAACGAAACCATACGGGTTTTTTACAATGTATGTCGTCACCGCGGAAGGCAGCTTGTTGACAGAGAATGTGATCAAGCAAAACTCATTCGATGCCCTTATCACGCTTGGACCTATCGTTTAGACGGTTCCCTAAATGGTACTCCGCACATAGGCGGCGCCGGTATTCATAAAGCGGACGACTTTGACCCAACTCAATACAAACTTTTTGAAGTACCCTGTAAGATATGGATGGACATAGTGTTTGTAAATCTAAACGCAAACGCGGAGTCTTTCGATTCTTTCATAGACCCTCTTGAAGCACGATTACTGCCCTTGTGGGGCGAAAGCGGCCCGAATCAGTATCGTCCCGCGGCAGATGGATTAATGTCAATGGAAGTTAAGTCAAACTGGAAGCTGGCAGTAGAAAACTACCTGGAAGCATATCATTTGCCCATTATCCATCCGGGACTGAATAGTTATTCGCCACTTTCAAAGCATTATTTATTCCATGATGCTGAGAATTTTGCCGGGCAAGGCGTAACTAGCTATAACCCTCAATATAACAATGATATAGTGTTAACTTCAGCCAGCAGTTGGTCGCAGCAAGTTAAACTAACTGCCGAATACCCAGCTATATATCCTAATATTCTATTCGGTATTCAGCACGATCATGCATTTACGATGCTACTGCTTCCAGTTGCGGAAAATCGCACTTTGGAACGTGTGCAGCTTCAATTTGTAGGAGATGCCAGCACAGATAATGCTCTTGCTGGAACAAGGAAAGAAATATTGGAAGCATGGCGCTCGGTATTTCAGGAAGATGTTGGCGCTGTTGAAGGTATGCAGGCCGGTCGGCACTGTGACGTTTTTGATGGAGGTGTTTTTACACCGACTCTTGAGCACGCTACAAAACACTTTCATCGTTGGTACGAAAGAAAAGTAACGGCTATGCTAAATTAGGCCAATCTCTTACAAACTGGCCTAATTCGTTTTGCGATAAATGTTAAACCCAACGCCTAGTTGGGTCTGACAGCATATCGCCCACCACCCATAAAGAACAACGCCAGCCCGCCAAACAAATAAAGAGCTTGTAGCTCTAGTTGCCAACCGCCACTACTGGTAATTGCAGTAAGTTCGCCCATATGCACTAACAGCACGGCTACAATCATGTTAATCGCCATTAGCAAACCGCCTACACGAGTAAACAATCCAAGAATAATTAGCACCGGTGCTAAAATCTCTCCCGCATAAACTCCGTATGCCAGTTCAGGAGGCAAACCAAAGGAACTCAAATTTGTCCCTATCCACTGCAAACTACCAGGGCTAGTAACCTTAGCTACACCGTGAAACAACATCAAGCCACCAAGTGATAGCCTGAGAATTAATTTTCCAAACGCATCTGACGAACTCATTTACATACTCCTCTATCTTTGTTACCGCCCGAGACTAATCAATGCTCGCCTCCGGCCTTAAAATTGAAAACAGCACCTGAACGCATACCGGATGGCCAACGGGTAGTTACCGTTTTCATTCGCGTATAAAAACGAACACCTTCTGGACCATGTATATGATGGTCACCAAATAGCGATCGTTTCCAACCACCAAAACTATGAAACGCCATTGGTACAGGAATCGGAACGTTTACTCCAACCATACCAATCTGAATACGATGAGCAAAATTTCTTGCGGCATCACCGTCTCTTGTGAAGATCGCTGTTCCGTTTCCGTATTCGTGCTCATTAATAATTTTAACCGCTTCTTCATAAGTTTCTACTCGCACGACACACAGCACCGGACCAAAAATCTCGTCCGTATAGATACTCATATCAGGAGTTACCTGATCAAAAATCGTTGCTCCAACAAAGCAGCCATTTTCATGTCCCTTGACCGTAAGATCTCGCCCGTCGATTAGCAAACTCGCACCTTCGGCAACACCTGCATCAATATATCCCTTGATCCGTGACTGGGATTCAGGAGTAATAACCGGTCCCATCTCAGCTTCGCTATCCGTATACGGACCAACTTTGAGAGAGGACACACGCGGCACTAGTTTTTCAAGCATTGCATCGGCAGCAGAATCGCCTACTGAAACAACAACAGAAATCGCCATGCAGCGTTCCCCTGCAGAACCATATGCCGCACCCATCACCGCATCAACAACCTGATCAATATCGGCATCTTCCATGATAACCATATGATTTTTCGCGCCACACAGAGCCTGTACACGCTTATTGTTGGCACAACCTGTTTGATAGATGTACTCGCCAATAGGTGTAGAACCAACAAAACTTATGGCCTGAACTCGATCATCGGTAAGCAATGTATCTACCGCTTCCTTATCACCATTGACAACATTAAACACACCATTTGGCAAACCGGCTTCAGTCAGCAACTCAGCTAATCGGAGGCTGCACGAAGGATTCTTTTCCGATGGTTTTAAAATGAAAGTATTACCGCACGCAATTGCCATAGGAAACATCCACATTGGCACCATTGCAGGGAAATTGAATGGCGTAATTCCAGCACATACACCCAATGGCTGACGCATATTCCAAGTATCTACCCCACCAGCGACATTCTCTGAATATTCGCCTTTCAGAAGTTGGGAAATACCACAGGCGAATTCGACAACTTCTAAACCGCGAGTGATTGATCCTTTGGCATCGTCAATGGTCTTGCCATGCTCACGGGAAACTAGAGTCGCAATTTCATCCATATGCTCAATAATTAAAGATCGAAAATTGAACATCACCTGTGCACGTTTTCCCGGAGGTGTTTCAGACCAGGCCGGAAAAGCTGCATGAGCTGCCGCGATAGCCGAGCGCACTTCATCTCCTGATGCAAGAGGCGTCTGGGAAATCACTTTACCGATAGCCGGATTGTACACCGAACTATAACGCCCACTAATGCCAGCCACTTGTTGTCCGTTTATATAGTGTTTCAAATCATATTCAAGCTGCGAAGCCACGTTATTGTCTCCAAAGTTACAGGTGATAAATTAAATTCCAGTCAGTTAACACAAGTCTCAAGCTCAATTTCTTGGTTAACGACCCTAAACTGAATAGTAATAGGGAACATCGCTAATTGCACGCAGATTAAGCGTCCAATAGTTGCAATATGTGCAATACTCGAGAAAATGAGAGCGTAAATATTATAATTCGTCAAATATTGGCGGACATGTATCAACGTAGCCACTAATTTATCAGTCGACAAGTCACTACATAATTTGCGGATATTAAATCCAATGCCGGAGTTTTTATTTCAACTGCCAAGGGATAAGTCCATTAGTCTACAGGCACGCATATGTGAAATGCTGGTTACTGCAATTCTAAATGGTCATTTACCACCGGGTAGTCTAGTACCTTCAGGTCGCAAGCTCGCACAACAACTAAAAGTGGGACGTAATACGGTTGTTATTGCTTATGAACACCTTGTGGACGAAGGATACTTAGTTGCCAGAGAACGCAGCGGATTCTATGTTAGTACTGACATTTTAAAGGGACGTGTTTTCAATCATTCAAAAGATTTATCCGAGCAGGAATCTCAAGACCATTGGTCGTACCACTTAATTCACGATTTCAATTCCCAACGTCAAATCACAAAACCAGCTGACTGGCTCAAATTTCCCTATCCCTTTTTGTATGGGCAATATGACCCAGGTTTGTTCCCAGTAGCTGAATGGCGTGAATGCTGTCGTGATGCTGCATCGGTTCGTGCCATTCATTCCTGGGCTAGCGACCGTGCAGACCGTGATGATGAAGAACTCATCGAGCAAATTCACACTCGAATGCTACCCCGTCGTGGCGTACTCGCCAAGAGGGATGAAATCCTGATCACCATTGGTGCACAACACGCGCTATTTCTTGCTGCACAATTATTGATAGACAAGCATAAAACAGTTGGAATGGAAGAACCTGGATACACAGACGCTCGCAATGTATTCAATACTTATACGTCCAAGGTGCGTTCCCTGCCAATGGATCAACACGGGCTGACCGTCGATTCACGCATGCAAGAATGTGACATTGTTCACGTTACTCCTAGCCACCAGTTCCCTACCGGTGTCACCATGCCAACGGAGCGACGTAAGCAACTCCTGAATGCCGCAAAAGAGATGAATTTCATTGTCATCGAAGATGATTACGAAGCGGAACTTAATTATTCTGAAGAACCGATCGCCGCATTAAAAAGCATGGATAAAGATAGACGCGTCATTTATATAGGAAGTTTATCCAAGACTCTTGCACCTGGGTTGCGCATGGGATACTTGGTAGGTCCGAAAGCATTTATTGATCAAGCTCGGATTCTTCGCCGACTAATGCTTCGCCATCCGCCAGCGAATAACCAGTTTATTGTCGCACAGTTTCTAAAGCGGGGTTATCACGATGCGTTGATACGTCGGTTACACCACACCTTGCGCGACCGATGGGCTGTTATGCATGAAGCCATCAGCGAATATTTTCCGAACGCTCTCGCTAATCAAGCCTTCGGAGGCTCTGCATTCTGGCTGCGTTTACCGCAAGATATTGACACCAAACATTTAGAAAGATTGGCGCGAGAAAATGGCGTCCTTATTGAACCTGGAGATGTATTTTTTGCCAACCCAGAACAGAAAGAAAGCTTCATTCGACTCGGGTTTTCATCTATCCCCGCTGACCGAATTCGCACAGGCCTAGCCATTCTTTCGGGACTTATAGCGAACCTAGAAAACAATACCTAGATAAAAAATAACAACAGACAAGTCGCTAACAAAATTGCAACCCAAAGCACCATGCTGCCGATCGGCCACCCGGAGGCAAGTACTCCATGTGATCCATTCTGCTGTTCTAGAAAATACAGAGTTCTATTAAAACGACTGATAAATAAATTTCTGAAAGCATCATCATAACGCTTCACAACAACCCCAAGTCGCTTAATACAATTGGGGGCAAAACGTCTATATAGCCAATCGACATCTAAATTGGTTGAGTGCAACTCCGGAGGATAAATTCCAGATAGCTGCAGCCAGGCAAATGCAGCTGCAGAAAAGAATAAAATCTGTAATTGGGCCAAGACATGGGTTATGTCGTAAGCGGTATAATCCACTGCAAATGGCAGTAAGTCATACAAAAATACAGGATAACAGCCTATAAATAGACACAATACAGCTCCAATACCCATAGCAAGCACCATATTTACTGGGGCTTCTCCGGGACGATATCCTGGGTCATGTCCGAAGAATGCAAAGTACGGAATTTTAATGCCGGCGTGATGAAATACGCCTGCAGACGCAAATAGCATCATTAACCAAATCAGTCCCAAGTCTTCCTGCAACACTGCAGACATAACCATAGATTTACTGACGAATCCGCTAAATAAGGGAAATGCAGATATCGATGCGGCACCAACCATACAAAATGCTGTAGTCCATGGCATAGATTTATACAAGCTGCCAAGGTCAGAACCGTTAATTCGGCCGGTCATATGAAGCACAGCGCCCATGGACATCATTAATAATCCCTTAAAAATAACATCATTAAATGCGTGAGCGACCGCACCATTCAGTGCAAGCTCAGTTCCTATACCTATACCAACAACCATAAAGCCGATCTGATTGATCATACTATAGGCTAAAACCCTACGTAGGTTGTTTTCAATTACCGCAAAAAATATTGGGAAGCAAGTCATTGCGGCGCCGATGTAGACAAGCACCTCCACTCCTGGAAACCCACGAGCAAGGGCGTAAACTGCAACTTTGGTGGTAAAAGCACTCAAAAAAACGGTGCCTGTTGGAGTTGCCTCCGGGTATGCATCCGTAAGCCAATTATGCACGAATGGAAATGCACTTTTAATGCCAAATGCCGCCAGAATAAAATAACCAGCTGGACTATCTAAACCGATATAATTAAAAGCTAATGTGCCGGTTGAACCAAAATATAATAAAGCGCCGCCTAATAATAGAACACCAGACAGCACCTGAAATACCAGATAGCGTATAGATGCTCGGCGGGCTGCTTCCGTATTTCGAGCAAGTATTAGAAATACAGAGCTCACCGCGAGCATTTCCCAAAAAACGAATAAGGTAATAAGGTCACCCGCAAACACTGCACCGAGTGCACTGCCTGCATACAGCAGGGCGGCAACTTGCTGGACTGTATCGCGCACATGAAGAGAATAGAGAATCCCAATAAATGCCGCAATGTGGAAAAGGTAACCAAAAAGAATACTCAGTCTATCAACCCTAAAAGGTGAAAACTCAAATCCCATCAATGCAAAAATATTATATTCGCCGATTTCCAGGCCAGTCAATTGCAACCCACCCAACACAGGTACAGCAAGCATGACTATCGCACGTAGCCAACCCCGTAAAAAAACTGACAGTAGCGCCGCCAAATAAAACGGCATGAAAGGCGGAAGATCAATCGTCCAAATCATCATAATAATTCTCATCACGCATTAAAAACTTCCGCATTTCTTTCGCGATTAGTACTAGAACCACACAGGCAAAAAAACCATAGAACGCATAAAAGCCGAACAGTTCCTCTAGAGAGTGACTGACGTGACGATGAACAAAAAGGTCGGCGATCACTAAAAGAGCACAGCCTATAAATAAACCACGAATTACCCAGCTAACATTCCGAGGATTATCAAAAATATGTTTTTTTTCAGATTTTTTCATATTCACCATGTAGTTACCAACCCAGAAACGGCCTGAAACAGGTGCTCCGGATATATAAACAGTCCAACAGTAATCGTTGTAGTCACGCCAATCGCAATCAAGCAAGGCAGCGGAGCCTCTTTAATGCCGCTAACAGGTGTACGTAACGGTTTGAAAAAACCGCGAATTGGAATTGAAACCAGATAATACACATTCAATAATGTGCTTAATAATAGAACGTTAAGTAGTATTAGTTCACCCGCGTCTACAGTACCAAGTACCAAATACCATTTACTCCACATACCTGCAGTAGGTGGCAATCCGGCTATTGATAAGCTACCAATAAAAAATGCGCCCATTGTAAAAGGCATAACCCGCCCTAGCCCGTCCAACTCAGACACATTTTTCTTATGATGCGCTACAAGTATTGCACCCGCACAAAAGAACAATGTAATTTTCCCGAATGCATGGGCAACCATGTGCATCGATGCTCCTGTCCACGCCGCAGAATTGCCAAGCAAAGCGCCTAACGTTACGTATGATAATTGACTTATCGTCGAATAAGCGAGGCGCGCTTTTAAATTATCTTTACCCATTGCCACGATAGAAGCTGCGATTATAGTAAATCCGGCTAAAAGCGAAAGCCATTCAGCAACAGCCAGATTGTGTAGAGAGCTCGCGCCAAAAATATATATACAAATTTTCAGTATAGAAAAGACTCCTGCTTTAACAACAGCAACCGCATGCAGTAGCGCACTTACCGGAGTTGGGGCAACCATTGCAGCAGGAAGCCATCGATGAAAAGGCATTATTGCAGCTTTGCCAATTCCAAAAACAAACAGAGCTAAAAGCAGGCCTAGCACCCAGGGTTCAGTACCTTCCGGGTAAATGCCACCTATACTGAAGGCCAGCGTACCTACCTCAAGCGCTGTCCACACCACGGCCAGCAAGAAAAATACCATGGAAGTTGATATCAAAATTCCCAAATATACTCGGCCTGAGCGACGCGCTTCGGCAGTGCCCGAGTGAGTGACTAATGGATACGTCATCAACGTCAAAATTTCGTAAAATACGAATAAAGTCAGGAGGTCACCGGCAAAGGCAACGCCCATAACGCTGGCAATAGAACACGCAAAGAATATGTAAAAACGGGTCTGATTATCTTCACCGTGTCCGCGCATATATCCGATTGCATAGATACTAGTGATTATCCACAGGAATGATGCTAGTAACGCAAACAGCATTCCCAGAGGTTCTACCGCCAAGGATAAAGTAAACCCACTAAACGGTTCAGCGAGAACAAACTCTGGACGCTCGCCCGTGAATACCCGGGAGGCAATTAAAGACACATTTGCGAAAAGCGCAATACCCGTAATTAGTGTAATCCCTTCACGAACATTCGGAAATTTACGGCACAAAAAAATGAAAAAGCTACCAACTACGGGGATAATTAGTGCAAGTAATAGCAATACTTCAGATGCAGGAATTTTCACTTACCGAGTACCTGTCATTAACCAATGAGCCGCAACGTCCGCAACTCCGATACTTAGTTCTGTATTAATCCCAAAATAAATATTCGCGCCTATTAACAACCAGGTTGGAAGTAGTAACTCTAGAGGGGCTTCTTTAACGATCTGCGAATCATCGGACACAGGCCTAAAATAAAGCACTTCTACCGCTCGCCAAACATAAACAATTGCTAAAATAGAACCCGCCAACACGACTAGAGCAACCGGCCACCAACCGATATCTAAAGCTGCTGTAACCAATTGCCACTTACTCACAAAGCCCGTTGTTAACGGCACACCAATCAAACTTAGCCCACCTGCAATAAAAGCGGCAAAAGTCCATGGCATTTGAGTGCCTTTACCACTCAGTAGCTTCAGACTTGCCGTACCAAACCGAAAAACAAAACATCCCAAAACCAGAAACAAACCACCTTTTATAACAGCATGATTAAATACATGCAGCAACGCTGCGCTCAAACCAGCTTGAGTCGCCAGACTTACGCCCAACAACATATAGCCGATTTGCGCGACGCTCGAGTATGCCAGCAGACGCTTCAAATTATCTTGAAATATAGCAACAACCGACCCTACTAAAATTGCCGCACTCGAAAGAATAACGAGGGTCTCAGAAAGGGGTAAGTCGAAAGAAAACTCAAAACCGAACACGGTATAAATGAAACGCAACAACATATATAACGCGACTTTAGTTGCCGTTGCGGCCAGAAATGCGCTAGCTACACTGGGAGCATAAGCGTATGCGTTAGGTAGCCATAGGTGTAACGGGAACATGGCCAATTTCAAACCGATACCAACGATGATGAAAGCAAAAGCGGTTCGCACAGTGCGCGTCTGGGAAGTATCTGACAGGCGTTCAGAAATATCTGCCATATTCAATGTCCCTGTGACAATGAACAAGAAGCCAATACCAATCAGGATAAATGTCGCACCGATGGTCCCCATGACCAAATATTGGAAAGATGATGTTAAGGCTCGTCTATCCCTTCCCATTGCAATGAGAACATATGATGACAGTGATGATATTTCCAGAAAAACGAATACATTAAACGCATCCCCTGTAATCGTAACGCCAAGCAATCCGGTCAGGCATAACAACCAACTGGTATAGAAAAGGGATCGCTTGTTCGACTCAATCTCTTGGTTAACACTTTGTCGAGCAAACATCAGTACTATTGAACTCATACCGCTTACGATAAGCAAAACAAAAGCATTAACGGTATCTACTCTATACTCTATTCCCCAAGGTGCCGCCCAACCACCAATTTGAGTTACGAATTCTCCTACGGATAAAACGTGAACTAAAAGTTGAGATGCAACCCACATCATTGCAACACTGGTTACCAGTGTTAAAAACCATGCCCTATTCCCGTTCTTCAGCAGAAAAACAAGGGGTGCAACAATCAGCGGTATGGTGATCTGGAAAATAGCCAGCTGTTCAATAGTCGCCATCAATCCTCTTCCTGAGCATGTATATCGTCTTCTTCAACGCTTCCGTAGGCTTCCTTGATTCGTATTGCTAAGGCTAAACCCAGAGCTGTAGTTCCTACCCCAACAACGATGGCAGTCAGAATCAACACATGTGGCAAGGGATTCGAGTAAAGGATTGAAGCACCCTCTTTAAGAATAGGCGGCACCCCCTTATCAACCACACCGGCGCTTATATACAAGATAAATACCGATGCTTGAAATACATTTAGACCGATCAATTTTTTCACCAGATTGCCACTGGCAATGACCACATAAAAACCCGTCATCATCAAAAAAATAGCTACCCAATAATTGTAGTGACTCAAGATATCCATAGTGGATCAGTCCCGCTCTGCAAACGCGATAAAAATAGCAATCACTACCGACGCCACTGTTATTCCTACACCCAGTTCAACCACCAATATACCTATATGCTGGCCACTTGGTCCATGGGACGATAAGACATTGTAATCAAGAAAATCGCCACCCTTGTATAAGGTTACAAAGCCTGTCGCCCCGTAAATAAGAACACCCGACGCTATAAAGAAACGTAATACACCTTGCGGCAGCACCTTAACAACCGACTCAATACCAAATACAACACCAAATAAGATAAATGCTGCAGCAAATAACACACCTGCCTGAAATCCTCCGCCCGGGCCAAAATCACCGTGAAATTGGACATATGAGGCAAACAGCAAAATGACAGGAATCATTATTTTACTGATTACCTGTAAGACGGGATTACGTGTCATTGTTTTCCACCTTTTTCTTTTTCCGTCGTCCGCCAAGTAGCGACATAACGCCAACGCCTGCAGTAAAAATAACAATTAGTTCGCCAAATGTATCATAGCCCCTATAGCTCGCCAAAATAGACGTAACCACATTTGGCACACCAATTTCGTGTCCAGAATCAGACAGATAACGTTTCGCCACATGTTGATGGATGGGTGCATTTTGATCGCCCAAATCTGGCATATCTAGCGTACCGTACAGCAATACAGCGCCCGTAATCGAAACAACAACCAGAGGCAATAAAGCCTTGTTTTTTCTTGGCTTTTCCCATCGATCAGTCAACACCAACGTTGCCAACATCAAGATTGTGGAAACACCAGCGCCAACCGCCGCCTCGGTAAAGGCAACATCCACGGCATCCATAGCGACAAATAATGAGGCCGCTAAAAGACTATATACACTGAACATAATGACCACCGCAAACAGGTCGGTCAAACGAATCGCCGCTATCGCCGTCAACACAAGCATAGCGAATAAACCAACAAACACTAATTCACTCATTCAGGTGACTCTCCTTCTTGCTTAGGATGCTTCCAAGGTCTCTGGCGATAATGCAGTATAGAACGGGTCAACGCGTGCCCAGCCGTAGGACCTGTAAAGAGCAGGAAAAAAAGAACAATTGCGAGTTTGATACTAATCAAAACGGCACTAGCCTGTAAAGCGAGGCCAATAATAATCATGCTTGCCCCTAAGGTATCGATCATACCAGTTGCGTGAGTTTGGGTTAGCGCATCGGGCAAACGGAGCAGTCCTATCGATCCAATTAAAACGATTCCTGCGCCGATCAACAAGAATGCCGATGCGGCATATTCCACCCATTCATGCATCGTCATCATCCCCCTTTCGTGAGGAAAATCCGCCATGTTCGACACAACGTAAGATCGCAACAGTTCCTAAGAATGCGACTATTGCATACATCAACGCAATATCAAGATAGTCTTCAGGCGAACCTTTTAGAAAACCAATTACGCAAATTAGCAATAAGGTCTTGGTACCAAAAACATTCGCAGCCAGAATCCGCTCAAACACACTAGGCCCTCGTATCGCACGCACCACAGCACACGCCATCGAAACCAATAAAACAATCACTACAATATCAAGAACCATTATTTTCCTTCAAATCGCTTAACACGATCAGCCATGCCGCTTGCTTTCAGGTCATCGACACCAGATTCGGATAGAGCATGAATGTGGATACTATTTTCACCAACAGACATTGTAATTGTTCCGGGTGTAAGAGTAATCGAGTTAGCTAGGGTACTTTTTCCAAGATTGGATTGTAAATCATGAGGAAAATCAGCTTCAATCGGTTTAATGGGCAATCGGGGATCAAGAATTCTTTTTGCCACATCAACGTTCGCTTTTAACACTTCAAAAGCTAACCACAGCCAATAACCTATTGCCCTTCCAAAAACAGGCAAAGGAAAAGATTCCGAATCCAGTATCTCCATTTTCCACGAAATTAGCATTACCAATGCAACAGAGAGCAGTCCAAATGACAGTATTAGTGGCTCTGTATGACCAGAGAGTAGCCACCAGAGGCATCCTAAACCAATAAAATGAAATACTTTTAACATTTTTTAATCACGAGTTTTTTGGGAATTTACGAACTGAGGCTGTGTAAACTGGATGATACTATTGATTCACGCAAAAATTAAATAATTTTTTTCGAAACTGGTACTGCGTATTTACATCCGCTGGCTCTATATCATACTTGATTAGTCGATTATCTTCCGCACAGATTAAAATTCACAACCATGAGATTTTCAAAATGTTAATTGGCGTACCTAAAGAGATCAAAAATCATGAATATCGTGTCGGAATGGCTCCGGCTAGCGTTCGTGAGGCGATAAAACACGGTCATCAAGTTATTGTCGAAAAAGATGCCGGCTTAGGCATCGGGGTTACTGATAGCGAATACGCAGCAGTTGGCGCCGAAGTTGTTGAAGCTGCCGCAGAAATATTTAAGCGTGCGGACATGGTTGTTAAAGTAAAAGAACCTCAGGCAGTAGAACGCGCCATGCTTCGCGAAGGTCAGGTATTGTTCACCTATCTTCATCTTGCACCCGACCCTGAACAGACTAAGGATCTAGTTAGTAGTGGCGCGATTTGCATTGCCTACGAAACCGTCACATCTCCGCGCGGCGGACTCCCATTATTAGCGCCAATGTCGAAAGTAGCGGGCCGGATGGCCATACAGGCAGGCGCCTATTGTCTTGAACAACCACATGGCGGACTAGGAATGTTGCTCGGTGGTGTTCCGGGTGTAGATCCCTCTAAAGTGGTTATCCTTGGCGCAGGTGTAGTAGGTTGTCATGCAACCCATATCGCCTTAGGCATGGGTGCAGACGTATGGGTAATTGACCGGAACCCTGATGTTATCGAAGCGCATTGGCAACAGTTTGGCAGAGGCACAAATACCGTTTTCTCAACCGATGATGCGATTGAACGACATGTGCTCGAAGCAGATCTTGTAATCGGTGGAGTATTGATTCCCGGCGCAGAAGCACCCAAGCTCGTAACCGCTGACATGGTTAAGAGAATGAAACCTGGGTCAGTGATAGTTGATGTAGCTATTGATCAAGGTGGATGCTGCGAAACGTCTCGAGCGACAACCCACGCCGATCCTACTTATTTGGTAGACGATGTTGTGCATTATTGTGTTGCTAACATGCCAGGTGGTGTTCCGCGCACATCAACATATGCCTTAAATAATGTCACGTTACCCCATATCCTAGCACTTGCCGATAAGGGTTATGTTAGGGCTCTGCAAGACGATAAGTACTTACGTGACGGATTAAACGTGTGTAAAGGAAAAATAACCCAGGCCGAAGTTGCACGTGATCTTGGTTATGAATTTCATGACCCTAATTCAGTTTTGTAATTTAACCTCTACTCTTAAGGAATAGATAAAAAGCCGAGCATGTCAACATGTTCGGCTTTTTTTATTACGATTATTTCTTCTTATAATCTGCAAACGCAACAAACACCTCATCCATTTGCTTGTCCGTAAGTAAGACGGGTTGCCCACCGTTTTCAGATAGAAGATACTGTCGGGCGAGCATTTCCACTTCACCTGCACGCCAAATTGCCTCGTTCAAATCCCGTCCGTAAACGACAACTCCATGGTTAGCCAGTAAACAGGCACTTCTATCAATTAGGGCCTGAAGCATATACTGAGATAATTCCTCACTGCCGAATGTCGCATACTGTGCGCAGCGAATTGAATTGCCGCCAGCAATCGCTACCATGTAGTGAAACGCGGGTATTGGTCGTCTTTGACAGGCCAATGCAACAGCGTAAGGAGAATGGGTATGCACTACAGCCATCGCACTTTTAAAATTTTTATAAATACTCGTATGTAAACGCCATTCAGATGACGGCTTTCTATCGTCGGCATACAAGCCATTTTGATCTATTTCTACGACGTCAGTCGGCGACATCGTGCTATAAGCACGCCCACTAGGTGAGATTAAAATACTGTCGTGGTATCGAACACTAATATTGCCTGATGCTCCAAAGCAAAGACCTGAGGAGTTCAAAAACTTACAACTTTCGACTATTTCCTCAGACAAAACTCGGCGAACGTGTTCACCGTGCTTCATCGAATGTCCTTATCATGAGCCGAAATCATATTACCCGCCGATACATAATAATCGCGAGCAACATAAATGCAACAAGGGGTATAAGTGCACCAAAAACAGGCGCAATTCCATAGGCGATTACTACATAGCCAAGGGACTTATTTGCAGCATAAAAAGTTAGCCCTATCATTATTCCAATAAAAAGATTTCGACCCCCGGTACCCGCACGCAAATTGCCAAATACAAACGGAATGGCCAAAGCGATCATCACACCAATTGACAACGGCAAAACAATCTTGGTCCAGAAAGCCAATTCGAATCGGCTAGTTTCCTGATCGTTCTTGCGTAAGTGTAATATGTATCGTTTCAGTTGCCACACTGACATTTGCTCAGGTTTAATCAGAAACACTTGCATAATTTGTGGGGAAACATTGGTTTCCCACTTCGCACTTGGTAGTTTTCGTGCATCTGATTTCCCGTCAGAACGAATTACCGTTTGGTGAATCCGACTCAACCTCCATGTTCCGTCAACAAATTGTCCGCCTTCAGCATAAACCAGCGATCGAAGACGCGTAGAATTATCAAATTCGAACACCCTAACATCACGCAATGTGAGATCGGGTAATATTTCCCCAATATTAACGTATGTACTTGTATCTCTCATCCACAGTCCATATTCAGTCTGCTGACGCACGGTTTCCTGCAATGCACTCGCTCTTCCGTTTTTAGCCATGGTTTCTGTAGTTGGACTTACAAATTCGCCTATTGCTACTGCAAAAACCACCATCACCAAACCAGTCTTTAAAACTGAGGCTGTAAGCTTACTTAGGGAAAAACCAGCTGCTCGGAGAACCACAAGCTCGGAATCCACTGCTAGAGAATTTAACGCAAGTATGGTGCCCAGCAAAGCCCCCATTGGAAACAGTTCATATAAAGTATACGGAACAGATAACAGGACAAACTTCACAACTTCCACAATATTGTAATTACCAATACCCATATCGCCGAGCTGATCGATAAAAGTAACGAAACTGAATAATCCCAATAAAACGCCTAGCGATATGCCTGTATGGTAAAGAATAGTTCTACCGAGATAATAATCAATGACCACTGCGTTGCCTCCTCTTTCTCCCTACTCGAGCAGGTCTTCCCATAAATGGCAGCATCGGTTTATTCATTACCTGACGATTAAATGTCCAAAGACTCAACAATAGAAAAACTAGATGCACATACCAAACCCCGGTAACTGGATCTATTTCTCCCTTACGCATTAAAGCAATAGCAAAACCTACAAGATTGGCGTAGCCAAAATATACAAGAAACGAAAAAATCATCTTCGATACACGTCGGCTGCGGTTATCTACCGCGCTAAAAGATAGTGCAAAAAGCACTAAAACCGGTATAACTGCTATTTTTGAAATTCTCCAATTTAATTCCGAAACACGGATACGATGATCTGACTTCAACAGTTCCGATGTTTCCATACCTTTTACCGGCATCGCGAGATTATTTTTTTTCCTCTGCTCTAAGCGTATGGCGTAAGTTTCAAAATCCACCACCGTATAATCAGGCTCACCTGGAGTGCCCGTATAGCGAGTGCCGTTCTTTAATACGAGGAATAGATCGTTAGATTGAATATCTATACTTTGAAAGCCAACACTGGCAATAACAACTAATTCCTCTTCGTGCTCCTGGCCATAGAAGAAAATATTTTGGTAAAAACCAATTTCTTCATTAAATTGCTCAATAAAGTAGACCCCCCCTTGTGCGGTTTCGGTGAATACTCCAGGGCTGATACCGGTAATTTCCTCACGATTTTCGAATTCCTGCTGTATAGATTCAATTGCGCGCACTGAGAGCGGTGAGAAATATAAAGAAAACGAACCAACTACCAAGGCCATAATGATACATAGAACACCCATCGGTTTGAGAAAATTTACCGAGCTGATGCCACAGGCATTAACCACAGTCATCTCATTATCTCGACTCCATCGGCCGAGCACCATGAGCACTGAAACGTACAAAACCAGAGGTAAGATAATATCCATGTTAGTGACCAGCCGCAAAAGCAAGATCTGCAGCACAGCATCTATGGGGATCACGCCCTCAGCCGCCTGCCTCAATACCGCGACCAATCGAATAACTAAAAATATAGATAACAGCACAAGTCCAACCGCCCCGCCAGTTTGGAAGGTTTCTCGCAACAGAGCTCTATTTAAAATCATAAACCTGTTAGTGTCGTTTTGTGTTGAAAAAACATATACCGAATTGTCATAGCTAGCTCGTACGAACATTATTAATTTCTATTTTAACAGTTCCTTACGCCTATTGAGGCTCATTGATTAAAACAAGCCCGTTTTTTTTCAACCATAGTTTAATTTATAGGGATCAATAAGCTGCAATCCGGTACAATTTCCCTACTTTACTATGTGCCACTAGGCTACAGTATATTTAAACCATTTAACTCGTAGAGACATTCCATGACGAAGTACATCGCAAAATCTTCCAATCCGCTTAATCTCGCTACTGATTGCATGGTAGTCGGCGCATACCAGGATGGTTCTCTTACTGATACAGCACAACTAGTAGACGATAAAATTGGCGGCTTCTTATCATCTGCGATCAACCAAGGAGATCTTAACGGCGATCCAGGCAGTGCATTACTCATACCCGGATTACAGGGCTCGAAAGCAAGTCGTGTTCTCTTAGTAGGCTGTGGACAACGAACAACTGAACTCAGCATTGCAGACGCAAGCAAAATTGCCTCAGCTATTGCAGGCAGTCTGCAGAAATGTCGAGCAAAAGATGCCGTTATCGATATTGCAGGATTATCCGTTGATTCTCATACCCAAAGTGAGTCAATAGCGATTTGCTTGCAAAGTATTGAATATTCCCTTTACGCTTTTGATCAACTCAAACAAAAAAAATCGAACAAAAATCTCAAATCAATCATCTTCCTTGCTACCGATCGTAGCGATGCTAACTTAGCTCAGGTCGGTATTGCTCGAGGACAGGCATTGGCAAATGGTGTCAAAACAGCTCGGGATTTAGGAAACCTACCAGGCAATATTTGCACACCAACCTATTTAGCAAAGGAAGCAAAGAAATTACAAAAGAGCCACGGCCTAAAAGTTACGATCCTAGAAGAGAAAAAGATGGAAGAACTCGGCATGGGCTCATTGCTATCGGTATCTCGCGGAAGCCGGGAACCCGCAAAATTTATAATAATGCAATATTCCGGTGGCGCCAAAAAAGACGCTCCAATTGTGCTAGTTGGTAAAGGTCTTACTTTTGACGCTGGTGGGATCTCATTAAAGCCAGCAGGTGCTATGGATGAGATGAAATATGACATGTGTGGTGGCGCCAGTGTGTTTGGTGTTATGCAGGCAGTTGCAGAAATGAAATTACCGGTGAATTTAATCGGTGTAGTTCCAAGCAGCGAAAACTTACCCGATGGTGCTGCTAACAAACCGGGCGATGTGGTGACCAGTATGGCAGGGAAAACCATTGAAATTCTAAATACTGATGCTGAAGGACGTCTAATTTTATGTGACGCATTAACGTACTGCCGACGATTCAAACCCGCAAAAATTATTGATATCGCCACCCTCACTGGTGCGTGCGTTATCGCACTTGGTGCCCATCCATCGGGAATGTTTACTCATAGCGATGAGCTTTCCGCAGAATTGGAAGAAGCCGGTAACCATACACTTGACCGAGTGTGGCGTATGCCATTATGGGATGACTATCAAAACCAAATAGACACCCCTTTTGCAGATATTGCAAACGTTGGTGGTCGGAATGCAGGCGCCGTAACGGCCGCATGTTTTCTAGCGAGATTTACCGAAGGCTTAAATTGGGCCCATCTCGATATTGCCGGAACAGCCTGGACTCAGGGCAAAAACAAATCATCAACAGGTAGACCTGTTAGCTTACTTACTCAATTGGTTATTAATCACGCGGAAAAATGAGTCACCTATGACCACTGCGAACAATGTCAATTTCTATCTTAAGGATGTTGCTGAAGAAGCTGACATTGACCAACTGGCATGCGTAATTACAAACAAAGCATGGTTAAACGGTTATAAAGTGTACTTTCTTGTTAGCTCTTCGGAATTATCACAGCGCTATGAAGACTTGCTGTGGTCGTTCCGTCAAGAGAGTTTTATTCCACATGCCCAGTATTCTGACGACTCTACTGCTCCTGTTGTCATTGGGACTGACCCGATGATCTGCCCCCCACATTGTTCAGCAATTATTAGTAGATGGAATAAACCGCTACCCGCGGAGTTTCATCACTTACGAATTATAGATATCATTGGTCCAAGCGAGGAAGAGCGGGAACAAGCCAGAGACCGATACCGATTTTATAAGCGCGCGGGCATCGAACCCGTGATGCATAAACTTTGACTAACCTATGAAACGAGTACCGGGGGAAATAAATTGAGTAACTCAAAAACCAGCAACCCTAACTACGACGAACTAATCATCGAGCTTCGTGAGCTTAAGCAATTTATAGACAAAATTGACGGACAAACTGTCGTAAATGAAAAACCGGAATCTTTATCAACATTCGATAAAACGCCATCGCTCGACGAGCCATTAGAAGGCGTCTCCGATAGTGAAGAAAACGAACTCACTGACTCAAACGACGACCCGGCCGAGCATCATTCCTCTCATCAAGAAGTCATGTCCGTAGCCACCGAAATAGGTTCTCAAGAAGACAACGAAACTGACGACTTACCCCTATTGAATGTAGTTGTATCTCGCAAGGACGCCATGAAAGAAATACAGTTGGACCTTCTGGAATCGACATCAAGAACTGCAGAGACTAATGATTCATTTGCAAATGAATCCGATGAACCGAAGACCGGTGCTATTGATGCAAATAGTCACGGCGAATATACTGACGAAACACCTGAATCGGACTTCGCGAGTTCATCTTACGTAACCACAGAAGATCTCCCTGCTGCACAAAACCCGAGTTTACAACTACCGACGCTGCAACCAGGTGGTGACAGCGAAGAACGATCCACTGAAGAACTAACGCGATTCGTTTACGATTTATCAGAACGTATTCTCGATTTATTCGAAGATAAATTAACTGAACGAAGTGGCGAAATTCTCCCACTCGACCTGCGCGACGAACTTAAACATGATGTTGCAGATATCCTTTATGAATGGTGTGAACAATCCGAATAAAAATTTAGAAGATTTCGATATCTCTATTTATTTAGTATAATCTCTGCTCGGTATTGGTGCTCAACACAATACCCTATTCCATCTTCAAACCAATTGGCACGGTGCGCTATATCAGACCGGCCTTTTTATAATTCTCCTATTTGTGTCTACTATGACTGCTGCTGCCCCACTAGATAAAACCTACGATCCCCACGCAATAGAACAAAAACTATACGATGACTGGGAGCAATCTGGAAACTTTGCGCCTACGGGCAACGGTGACCCTTACTGCATCATGATTCCGCCACCCAATGTGACTGGAAGTCTGCATATGGGGCATGCTTTTCAAGACACCATTATGGACATCCTTACGCGATATCACCGGATGACCGGGCGTAATACCTTATGGCAGGCAGGAAGTGACCATGCCGGGATCGCAACTCAAATGGTTGTTGAGCGACAACTAGAGCAAACAGGAAAAACCCGACACGACCTTGGTCGAGATGAATTTATCAAACGGATTTGGGAATGGAAGGCTGAGTCCGGTGGCACCATAACGCGCCAACTGAGGCGAATGGGTTCCTCACTTGACTGGGAAAATGAGCGTTTCACCATGGATGAAGGGCTATCCTCGGCGGTACAAGAAGTCTTTGTAAAACTTTATGAAGAAGACTTGATATATCGAGGTAAACGTCTCGTTAACTGGGATCCTGTGCTACATACAGCGCTATCGGATCTTGAAGTTTTAAATGAAGAAGAAAACGGATCAATGTGGTACATCCGTTATCCAATTGAGGGGAGTGATGATTCAATCGTAGTCGCTACCACACGTCCCGAAACCATGCTGGGAGATTGCGCGGTCGCGGTAAACCCCGACGATGATCGTTTTACAGATCTCATTGGTAAATTTCTAATTCTTCCTCTAACCAATCGACGCATTCCAGTCGTTGCAGACGATTATGTAGACCCTGAATTCGGCACCGGATGCGTTAAAATAACACCGGCACACGACTTTAACGACTATGCAGTCTGGCTTCGGCACCGAGATAACGACAGTATAAAGTCGCTACCCAACGGTGGTTTAATAAATGTGTTAACACTAAATGCCGCCATTATTAGCGCCGATGATGAGTATTCTGATGATATCCCTGAAGCTTATCGCGGACTAGATCGTTTTGAAGCAAGAAAAATAATAATAAAAGATCTTGAAGACTCCGGTTTGCTGCACGAAGTTCGCGATCATAAACTAATGGTACCTAGAGGCGATCGTAGCCACGCAATTGTCGAACCTTTACTCACGGACCAGTGGTATGTTCGTGCAGAACCGCTCGCTAAGCCAGCTATAGAGGCAGTCGAAAGTGGGGCGATAAAGTTTGTTCCTGATAATTGGAAAAATACGTATTTCGACTGGATGCGAAATATTGAAGACTGGTGTATTAGTCGGCAAATCTGGTGGGGACACAGAATCCCGGCTTGGTACGATGAAGCCGGTGCTGTCTATGTAGGAAGATCTGAATCGGAAGTACGGGAAAAATTTAATCTAAGCAATGACATTACATTGTGTCAGGATGAAGATGTTCTCGACACCTGGTTTAGTTCGGCTTTGTGGCCC
Source organism: uncultured Gammaproteobacteria bacterium (assembly GCA_905478855.1). GTDB lineage: Bacteria > Pseudomonadota > Gammaproteobacteria > Arenicellales > CAJQKF01 > CAJQKF01. The sequence goes on along the minus strand of CAJQKF010000121.1, from coordinate 1,621 downwards.
TTTTCTACCTTGGGTTGGCCTGAAAATAATTCACGTGTTTCAACTTTTTATCCTACTTCAGTTTTAGTTACCGGATTCGATATAATATTCTTCTGGGTTGCTAGGATGATTATGTTCGGTATCAAATTCATGGACAATATCCCTTTCCATGAAGTGTACATCCATGGTCTGGTTAGAGATGCTCAGGGAAATAAGATGTCTAAATCAAAGGGCAATGTACTAGACCCTATCGACTTAATCGATGGCATTGACTTAGAGTCGTTAGTGTCTAAGAGAACCAGTGGCATGATGCAGCCCCATCTGGCAACGAAAATAGAAAAACAAACCCGGGATGCATACCCTGATGGCATAGCTAGCTTTGGCACAGACGCACTCCGGTTTACGTTTGCTTCTCTTGCTTCCACTGGACGAGACATCAATTTTGACTTGGGTCGTATAGGTGGATATAGAAATTTTTGTAATAAAATATGGAATGCTGCACGTTATGTCTTGCTAAATACTGATGGTCAGGATCGCGGCGTAGACAATAATAATGTGATTTTATCCTCCGCTGACAAATGGATTATTTCGAAGCTTCAAGAAGTAGAAACGGAGGTGGAAACAGCACTTAAATCTTATCGTTTCGACATTGCCTCACAAGTTATCTATGATTTCACATGGAACGAATATTGCGACTGGTATCTAGAACTATCAAAACCCGTTCTTAATGGAGAAGCAGACGAAAACGCAAAACGTGGCACCCGCAGAACTCTAGTACAAGTATTAGAAACATTACTCAGACTCGCTCACCCGTTCATTCCATTTATTACAGATGAGATTTGGCGCCGCGTTGCTCCTGCTGCAGGAATAATCGATAGAAGCATTATGCTGAGGGCCTATCCGGTTCCAGACGAGACGAAAATCGATAGAGACGCAGAAGCAAATGTGCAATGGACAAAATTATTTATCCTCGGGATTCGTAAAATAAAAGCAGAAATGAGTATCAAACCGTCACAACAGGTTGATGTACTATTAGTGAATGCAACGGTCGAAGACATGATTCGGTGTCAATCCAGTCGTGCATATTTAGACTTTCTGGCGAAAACTAAAAGTATCACCGAGCTAAATGCAGATGACCCTGAACCGGAATCAGCAATAGCGTTAGTTGGCACAATGAAAGTCTTAATCCCCCTAGAAGGATTAATCGACCGAGATGCAGAGATAGCGCGATTAGATAGAGAAATTGAAAAACTGGAAAAGGAGCAAATAAAAATAAACGTTAAACTTGAAAACCCGAATTTTGTTCAACGTGCACCTAAACAAGTCGTAGAAAAAGAACAGGACAGACTCACCGAGTTAAATGCGACTACTGCAACTCTGATTGCACAACGTCAACGTATACTGGGCGCATAACATGCAATTTCTTGACTATACGGAGGCGGAATTGCGCACCCGCCTCGCAGAGCTAAAATCACAACATAGGAAATTAGATCATGAGTTGGACACAATACTAGTACAAAGTTTTGTGGATGATTTACGGATGAAACGATTAAAAAAACAAAAACTAGCTTTAAAAGACTTCATTAACGGCATTGAAAATTCCTTAATTCCGGATCAACCTGCGTAACTAGTGAGTTTAGCT
>CAJQKF010000120.1 GCA_905478855.1 uncultured Gammaproteobacteria bacterium | reverse complement strand
TCAGCGGCTGGCCCGGTGGGGGTATCGCAGGCCCCAACATTCAAGCCCTGCACTTCAGAGCAGATTCGGAATCGGACATAAGTGGAGCCAGCCACATCCGGCACCGACCATTCGAAGACGTGCGACCCGCCAGAGCCTTGAGTGTTAAAGCCCACGCCCTGCCTTTGAGCCAACACAAACGTGGTTGCTGGTGCACCACTGCCATCAACCACGGCCATCCATGCCCAAAGGGCGCCGGCTATGTTCGATGTTGTGTATTGTACCGAGGCCTTGATTGTTCGCGCACCGGCTGTACCGCCCACTGTGAATGTCACGCCGTCTTCATCATCGATCCCTTCATCATCGTCGCGCGTACCCTGGGTATCGGCTAAGAGCGGTGACTCCCTGTCCAACGCGGGGCCTAAATGCAGGTTATTGGTGGTTGGGCTGAGAGCGTCTGTGATCGCATGGATCGGCCCGAGTATTCCGCTGCCGTACGAATCAGGCGCATCGCCAAAGTCCGCGCCGATATCCCGGTAATCTTTATCCACCTCCAGGGGCGCTGCCGTGCAACCGATACCACAATCGGCATCATCACCATCCGGCGTCGTGTCAGTGTCTGCGAGGGGGTTGGCCATTCCATTATTTGTAAAGTCCGATCCGTCACCCCATCCGTTAGGACGGCCGTCGGTGTCAAAGGTGCCATCAGTCCCGCCCGGCGCAGTCTCAAAAGCGTCGTCAAGGCCGTCACCGTCGTCGTCGTCACCCAAAAGTACTGTATTGGGGCCCTCTTCATTGTCGCTCAGGCCATCCTGGTCACTGTCGGTATCAAGGAAGTCAGGACCGTCGCTAATACCCAGGACTGAGTCACTGTCCTGCGGGGTAACACCCGACGAAATGCAAGTTACAGGACCAGAGCATGTGAGATTGTCCCAGCCGTCATACACGTCGAGGATACCATCGCCGTCGGCATCGGCTAAAACTGGCGCGATGTACCCACTGGACGACTGCGCCTCGACGTTGTCGGGGATGCCATCGTTGTCGGAATCCAGGTCGCGGAAATTCAGCACGCCGTCCATATCACCATCACCCACATCGGTGATGATGTAGTCGACGTTGCCGCTGTCCACGCCGGCGATAGTCTGCACCGAATCGGGAATCCCGTCAGTGCCTACGTCTCCGTCCAAGCGGCCGTCACCATTGCCGTCGGCTACTCCATGCCCGGCTTCCACCAGGTCGAGGATACCGTCGTTGTCGGAATCGAGATCTAAATAATCCGGGATGCCGTCACCGTCCGTATCATAAGGAGCACAGAAATTGGCCTCAAATGTAGCCGTGACTGCACTAATTAATCCTGCCCCGCCAGAACCATTGGCTCCGCCGTTTTGATATGAAATACCAATTGCTGCGCCTGTTAAGAAATCGACTGTCGGGGGAGCATTGGGGGTAGGAGTGCTATCCCAGGTGGCGAAGGTCAATATATCGCGGTCGACGCCGCCATTATCTTCCACCGTAAGCGCAAGGGTAACAACGCCTGCCGGACTTACGGCTAAACTCAACCTGGGATTGCCTTCATTGAGCCAGGGTTGCCAAAGGTCAGCGTTTTGGTCAGCGGCAGCAACATTAGAGCTGTTTCCGAAAAGGGTGTTTATGTTGGAAACGGCATTATTTTCGGGAGTACGATTGTCCCACATGCTCTGGTCAAAACTCATAACAACCACGCCGTCAATCTCCAGGTACAGACCATCATCAAAGGCTCCGGTCGCAAGATTGAAGGAACTTGAGGTGAGTTGTTCCGGTATGGTTTCGTTGACAGTTACCGTTAGCTCCGCGACCGTCCCGCGAAGACCGGTGCTCCCATCATTGCTTATCTCTAAAGGACTGATGGTAGTAAAGCCCAATGTACCGTTGCCGGACGTATCGTTAAAACCAGCATCAGAGGGCAGAGCGAATCCCGTAGTGGGAGAAACCGTAACACTAGTCTGAGCTGGCAGAGTTTGACTGCCAACAGTATAGGTAGAGACGAGCGGTTTATTGATAGGCGCACAAAAGCCTTCCACCGTATCCAGGATACCGTCGTTGTCGTCGTCCGCGTCGATGGAGTCTTCAATGCCGTCGCCGTCCGTATCGATGGCGGGCGCTGGCCTGAGCGCTAGGGTTGCTGTGACCCAGCCTTTACTTGTGGCAGCGTTTGTAGTTACCTGTCCGGTTGCTTCTGTCACTCCCACACCCTGTTGAGCTCCTGTGCTCGACGCTGCTGTGACCACAATATTACTGGTAGCCCCAGTAGCATGCCCCAACTTCGTTCCGATACCGGTACTCGGAACCAGATATTTGGTTGGATCCGTACAGTCGGCACCCGAACATTGCTCTTGGGTAAAGAACCGCAGTGGCATCGTGTCAGGGTTCGCCGGGGTGATACTGGGTGCAGTCAAAATGTCTGAGCTTCCAGTAAGGAACGCCGAATTGGCGTCAATCGGCGCTGATGTGAGAACGCCCGAATAAGCGACTATCAGCCCAGCGCTGGAATCCTGAACACTAATTCCGCCGGTTCCGTTGCCCGTCAAAAAGGTTACGGTTTCAGCAGCCCCGGTTGATACCTTGAAATAAATGGAGAGCAAAGAATGGTTCCCAGTTGCGGCTGACCCAGGACCGTTATTATTATTCGTGATGGACGCAAACTGCCAACCACCAGCACCTCCTAAACTCGACTGAGGCAAAGGAAGCTCGAGCGTTCCCGGATGCCTGTATCCAATGGCAGCGATCATGACAGTGTCCGCTGGAAAATCTCCGGCCGTTATAGCGAATTCTATATTTTCGTTATCTCCAGCCCCGACCTCTAATGTGGAACCCACTTTTGTAATTTGGGCCACAGCCAATCCAGGGATGAACACCAGCAATAAAAGCAAGACGGCAAGCCCGGAAAGCCTGCGGGTCGCCGCGTTGAACAAGTTATTGTTTATTGACGCCATATTCGCGTGTTGGCGAGTGCTGGTAGATGTCATATGTGTTCTCATTATTAATTTCCAAATCAACATGTTGCTGTTTCAATTGGTGAAAAGTGGCGTATGACGCCATGTGGACATTGCCGGGCACCCGGGTTGAGGAAAGTCGCAAGGACATGTATCAACGCACATTCGCGCATGACCGAGCGAGGAAAATGAATTTACCGACCCAATGTCAAACTGTAAATATCTGGTTCTTTTAACATCTTAACCCCTACTCCCGAACAGCCGCCAGCCCTTGGTGGGATGCCCTATTGGAAATCGAATATCCTGTCGTTACTTCTGTTTTGCGCCTTCAGCACCGTTCAATCAAGTTACAGAACAACAACCAAAACTTAGGACACCCATTTGTTCTATTGATCAACTTAAAACTTAGGACACCCATTTGTTCTATTGATAAAACCGCACTTTCCAGCTAATCTCATATTTCTATAAAAGGACTTTTACTGCCAAGGAGTGCACGCATGACTATTGCCCGATCCCGCCTCGTTTGTATCAACGATACCCCGTATTACCACGTTACCACCCGCTGCGTACGCCGAGCTTTTCTGTGTGGCACCGATCATTATTCCGGTGAGTGTTATGAACATAGAAGAGAATGGATACGGGAGCGTATTTCTTTTCTACAATCCGTATTTGCCATTGATATTGCTGTCTATGCAGTAATGTCCAATCACTGCCATATTGTTCGTAAACTCCATGCCACAGAGTGTGTTGATTGGAGTGATGAAGAGATCATCAAGCGCTGGGAAAATCTATTTAGTATTCCCACCCTAATCAAGCTCTGGCAATCCGAAAAGAGTTGAACACCGGCTATTGCGGATCAAGCTAAGCAATTGATTCAGTGTTGGAAATCCAGATTATGCTCATTAAGCTGGTTTATGCGTTGTTTAAACGAATCCATTGCCAGGCGTGCCAATGCCGAAGACAACTATACGGGACGATTCTGGGAAGGACGCTATAAAACCCAAGCCTTACTGGATGAACGAGCATTACTAACGTGTATGGCCTATGTGGATCTGAACCCTATGCGAGCGAGTATTGCAGAAGCACCGGAAACATCAGATTACACCTCGATACAACAACGAATCGAGAATAGACCGAAAGAACAACGAATAAAACTGATACCATTTGATCCAACGAACCCGGATCATTGCATACCCATGGATCTACACGATTATATGGAATTAGTAGATTGGACCGGTCGATCCATAGCACCGAACAAGAAAGGATCGATACCAGATCAACTGCCGAGAATACTTACCCGTCTGGGTATCGAGAAGGAGAACTGGCTAACCACCATGACTACCTATGGTAGCGGATTTAAACGGGTAATTGGCCCATTGGGTCGTATTCAATTACTGTGTAATCGTCTACAACAGAAATGGATGGGTGGAAACGCTGCAAATAAAATACTGTACGCAACCTGACCACCCACTTTTCATCAAAACCCGTAGGGAGTATTGCAGGGAAACCAACCCTGTTAGATTCCCATGCTTTATTCACTGATTAGCGAACAACTCATACCGAAATTAGCCGATAAACCGTCGTTAACTATACTCATTGCATCAAAAATACCTATCCATCTTTAGCAACAGCACTCATATAATGCAATTCACATTATCTATTTCAACTAATGGCTGTCCCAGTACCTGTTGGCCACTAATGGCTGTCCCTGTACCTTCACTAATGGCTGTCCCAGTACCTTCGGCCTCAAGTCTAGAACCCAATGGCTCAATTGCTTGGATCATCCATCGCATACCTAATCAATGTAGAATCACAGGCTATTAAATGAGAACCATCCTCCGTTTAATACTGTTTCTGTTTCTTTCAGGCTGTTTGATCTCCCAACCTGAAAAGGCACCATTGCCAGAAAAATTAACTGTTGAGCTCAGCGGCCCCACGAAACAGGATGACAGCATTGGAATCTCAGTAGAAGATGATATTACCGTGCTTAATATACACAGTCGTTCGGGGATAGGCGCAGCCAAGATATCCCCTACGCCAGTTGGTTGGCCTGCTAAACTGATTTTTCGACTACACCTGCGTGGAATAGAGTCTTTTATCGTTGATAACGGCCTTGTTACGGTTAATTTCTACATGCAAAGCACAGCTCCGTACATGGGTCGAAGTTCTATTAAATATAAGAATAAACGGGAGTCGATAATCACTGCATACAGCCCATATTGGATGCCCGTTGACGTTATCTCAGAAAATAACGGGACTAATTTAATCCCCCTGCAGTCTGGTTATTTCGAAGTAAAGATAGCTGATGTTATTTTACAAGACAACCCGAACAGTTTATTCATCCGCGGGATCGATTTCTATAGATAACGATGGATTCCAAGCTTCACAATTCTTTTTTTCTAAGAAGCCTAAAACTCACATCTACAAATTTCTATCAACATAATTTTTGTGATATCGATACTCATTGAGTTACTTAAATATTTTGCGACAGACGAAAAACATTACCACAATAAAACCCGCAACCCAAAACTCTACTCCAGAAAAATCAAGGGAATAAGGAACTGTTATAATACCCAGTCCCACGCCTAAAAAACTTAGTTTTTCGATAACACTGAGTGGTTCGTATTTCGTCTTTTCTTCTGCAGTTCTATTATTTTTTATATCTCTAATTTTTTGCCCGCGAGAAAATGCAAAAAATGCTACAACAAATAAGACTAATGGTGCTGTAAAACCTGACTGGGTTGTGATCAAAGGAAAAATGGCGTGTATATCGATACCGTACTGTCTAGTAATAATATCTACGCAACCCCATACGCCAACGATCAGCCCAAAGACGATAGGGATTGTCGTCAGCGGTGTAATTACATTAACAAATGGTGCTGCACTCATAGGAAAACTCCTGAAAAAGAACTGGCTTTATAAAAGACTGTAGCGCTGACTTTAACAGACCCTGGCCACAGCTTATAGTCGTAAGCTGCGAGTATAAGCTGGGATAAAACCGCATTACAGAGCATAGCTGCCAAGCACTAGATACATTATGTATACTCGGAAAGAATTAATGCTCTATTTAATTTCAACAGAAAGTATAACGTCATTAACGTATCGAACCCTGGCTTCCACACCATCGGCTAACACTCCACCATTCGCTATCGTATTTCGATATCCTGGTGTAATGGTGTAGAAATTTATTTCGATTTTTTTACCAGCGATCTCAACAATATCACCTTGACTATGTCCACTGACAGGTTGTTGATGGAGCACCTTCACGACACCCTGCACGGTTTCATGTTGTTGACTGGACAGCATGGCGGCAAGCCTGTCAGTCTCTAGTTTCTCCGCGCTCATAACATTCCAATGAAGCGTCGTCCAAATCAAGCCAAAAAGTGTAGCAAAATAGGCTGAGAACGTTGCTTTTCGGGGAAGGAGGTTTGTAAATAACTTCAATCCAATACCAATAACACCTAAGATCGTAATGCCCGCCCCAAGGTAAATACGAAATAAAAAGCCGTTGCCAAACTGCTGATGCTCGGCGGATATCTGCCAGATAAGTTGATAGTCATCCACTACGATTTACCTCCCCTTGGTCATCGAGATACAGATAATACGCCGATAACCTGTTTCCCTAATAGATGATTAATACACCTGCTTGAATTATGTCATGACAGCCGTGATCTACCGACTCCTTGATAATGTCTGGAGGACACAACACCAATAAATCATACAACAACGCGACCACAACCATTAGCCGCTAATTATATGCGTCCGTTGACTCTTTCGTACTCTATAGAATAACCTGAGTAACATTTATTTTACCCCCGCCAAAAGCAAATGAAATATATAATCAGCTATCAAGACAGTCAAATAAAGTTACTTTTATGAAGGTTTCTGAAACCAAGTCAGTTTACTTAGTTGCCCTATCTATCGTTTGTTTGTTGTTTACAATTCCCAGCACTGCCCGTGCTCAGAAATGTCCTTGTGCGGATCTGTGGAACCAAGCAGTCGTATTGTACGAGGAAAATTTTCAAGAGTTAAGCGACACCTGGCTGAAATGTGAGCATATCGATCAAGAACTTTTCGTCGCCATGGATACGGGGGTTTCCGGCGGCACGATTGAGTTATTAAATACCTCGAATAGGAATAATTCAAATACAACTCCCGGTTGTTCAGCATGGGTATATTCCAATCAAATTACCGTTGAAGAGCTTCACACAAACCATATTGAATTTTCCGATCCTCACACAGAGGCGCCTGCATGTCAGGCATTGATATCATCAATATGCGAAGGGAGTTCTAAGAACGATTCTGAAATTTCCCAATATGGCCCAGTTTCAAAGACCAAAGAGTCTAATAGCGAATACGACATAAGCTCTGGCACCGCAAGTAGTTCAAAGAGCAGCGACATCGAACTTGATGGAGTTGGTCGCGTTTCCAAAACCAAACGAGTTGATGGTGATTTTGGCTCTGGGGAATTCTCTGCTAGCAAAACCAAAAGCGCTGAGATTTATGGCGCAGGTAGTGTCGCGAAAACTAAACAGGGTAATGCCAATTTTAGTTCCGGTGAGTTTTCCGGTAGCCAAGACAAGTCCGTTGATATCCATGGTGCAGGGAGTTTTTCTCAAAAAAAGCAGGGTAACGCTGATTTTAGCTCCGGGGAGTTTTCAGTTAGTAAAAACAAAAGCGCCGACGTTTATGGTGTAGGTGGGGGTTCGGAATCCAAGCAGGCTAACGCCAATTTCAGCTCCGGGGAGTTCTCTGCGGGGCGACAACGAGAAGGTCATATCGATGGTGTGGGTGGCGCCTCGGAAACCAAGCAGGGTAACGCTGATTTTAGCTCCGGAGAATTTTCAGCTGGCGGAACACGTAAAGGCAATCTTGGCGACTTTGCATCCGCCGAGGCTGGTGCCGGAGGGACCACAAACTTTAACTCTGATGGCAATATAACGGTTAAAACGAATGTACATGGTGGTGCCGACGTTGGCGGCGTTGAGGTTGAATTTGGTGGAGGAGCCGATGTCAGTGCGGGAGCCGGTGGGTTTCAAACGGATAATCAAGTTAATGGAGATATTGCAGGCGTGAAGCTTGGAGCGACCGCCACCACCAATTTTAGCTTTGACGAAGTTAGCGCCGGCGCTTCGGTTAATGTCGGCGGTTTGGATATCGGAGCACACGTTGGCACCGATGGTATTATATCGCGGGCTGGGACGTTGATGAAACTTTTGGAAATATCGGCAACGAGATTGTCGGCGTGTTTGGTTTT
>CAJQKF010000119.1 GCA_905478855.1 uncultured Gammaproteobacteria bacterium | reverse complement strand
TAAAAGGATAGCGAGTATGCAAGATCATTCGTTTGGTGACGATAAGAGCGCGGTTATTTTTGACACAGCTCGGCTGATACTTTACACCAAAAAAACCTATTGAGTTACAAATAAACATGCAGCGAGGAATTGGGGTATCAAATGGCGGATCAATTCTCTTACCCTTTAATGGCTCTTTACCCTATCCTGAAACGAGATAACCAGTATTACTTATGATTAGAAAGGTTGGCGACACAACTATTCAACAATATCACCGCCTAGTTTGCCATTGCGAATGCATAGAACTTGAATTGCACTTACCCAATGGCATTGAGAAGATGAATCGTTGTAATTGCTCGCTATGCCGCCGAAAAGGCGCCATCGTGGCAACTATCCCCATCACCGGATTAACGTTTATTCGCGGCGAGAAAGAAATCCTCATGTATCAGTTCAAGACAAAAACAGCCAAACACTATTTTTGCCCCACCTGTGGAATCTATACCCACCATCAAAGACGTTCAAATCCTTTGGAGTTTGGCTATAACACTGGATGCCTTGTTGGTGTTGACCCTTTTTTACTCGGAGAAATACCAACTACGGATGGGGTCAATCATTCCTCCGACAGAACATAAAATACTTGTGAACATAATTAGTAATAACATTTAAAGGACATGGGCATAGAGCCGATTGAACTTGCTACTATCGCTGCGATATTTGCTCTTGCCGGAACTGTGAAAGGTGTTACTGGTCTTGGTTTACCAACAGTTAGTTTGGCTTTACTCACAATAGCTTTCGATTTATCGACGGCTATGGTGCTATTACTCGTACCATCGTTTGTAACCAATTTGTGGCAAGCTATGATTGGTGGCCAGTTTTGGCTTCTGTTAAACACGAATCGAACCTTCTTTCTAACCGCCTCGTGTACGGTTTGGATTGGTGGCTTAGCGTTGTCCGCACTTAACTGGGCATTGCTTTCAGCACTGCTGGGTTTTTTACTAATAACCTATAGTGCGGCGAGCCTGACAGGTTTTCGACCTCAGATTGGTGACCAACAAAAAACAATCTGGGGTACCAGCTGTGGAACACTGAATGGCATTCTAACCGGCATGACCGGATCATTTGTAGTACCCGGGGTATTATACTTGCAAGCCCTTGGTCTAGACCGTAATGCATTAGTTCAGGCTATGGGAATTCTTTTTACTCTTTCCACCATTTCTCTTGGTATTAGCTTGCAATCTAGTACTCTTCTATCAGCCACCCATTTAGGCATATCATCAATTGCAGTGGCACCTGCACTAGCAGGCATGTACATCGGCCAGCAATTACGAAAGAACATGTCGGAAGTTATTTTCCGAAAGATATTCCTGATAACTATCCTGTTGTTAGGTGTATACATCATAGTCAATAATATTTTGGAATTTTGATTTGGCTAAATTACTTGTGTATTACACACACCCTGGTCACAGTTATTCTCAAGCGAATCATCCAATGTATAAATCCGCCAAAATAGTAAGCTATATTACACGCGTCGATTTATACGCTCACTATCCTCAATTTAATATCGACATTGAGCAGCAGTGGCCAATAACCCGCGATATTTTTAGCTTCAACCTGCGGCTTTTCCGGGACTAACCGCCCGTGTTGATTGAGAAATGGATAGATTTAGCGCTGGAGTACAGGTTGGCAATCTCATCAGGCATTGAAGATTCTCGGATGATTATAGTTTCCATAGATAACAGACATCAGGCGGCAGAACGACAAACACAGAGATTTGTTGTCGATGATAAATTTGCATTGCGAACGCTTGCTGAGCTCTATGAGCTAAACACTCCTATTCAGGAAAATACCACCTATCTAGAAAGAGCGAAACAGATCCGGGCTGCACAGGACGCAGCCATTCGAGGTAAGGTAGGGGGATTTTCCTACCGAAACGAGCGTGGCTGGTTGCCATCTGGAAAACCCATTCCGGACAATCATGATCAATGAAGCTTCAGAGTGTGACTACCAGGTGAATCATCGCTCGACACGGGGAATTGTGATGGTGATGATCGGCCTTTCACTTGCAGCCTTCGTCGGCGCTCTGATGAAAATGCTTGGTAGCCAAATCTCACCCATTCAAATTGCCTGGTTTCGTTTTACCGGGATGACAATCATACTGCTTCCCTACTTGATATGGCGGTATGGTGTTGCACGACTAAAGCCCGAACGACCACTTATCCAGATGTTACGCGGCCTAACCATGGCCGGTGGAACCGTCGCTTTTGTTACCGGCGCACAAACTGTAGATTATGCTGATGCCATTGCCATACTATACGCCTACCCGTTTTTGCTGGTTGTAATTGCTGTTGTGTTTCTGGGTGAGACCGCTCACTGGTCAATTTGGATTGGTGTTTTAACAGGCTTTATTGGCGTACTCCTGATTATGCGACCAGAATTTGGAGAGATAAATACAGGAACTATCTATATCTTTTCATGTGCCATTATCGTCAGCATTCAATTAGCACTTAATCGGATATTGGGCACAGTCTCAAACCCACTTCTAACCGCCTGCATCGGTGCAGCCTTTGCTTCTCTGCTGCTCACAATTCTAGTACCCGATACCTGGCAACCCATACCCCATGATGCCTGGTTTTCTATCGTTTTACTGGTATTAGTTGGTGCCATTAATCAGACACTATTGGTTTATGCTTTTACTTACGCCAATGCCTCAACTCTTGCACCGTTCACCTATTTCGAAATAGTTTCAGCGGTTATATTCGGTTATCTTTTTTTCGACACACTACCAACGACTTTATCGTGGGTGGGCATACTTTTAATCGTTTCTGGTGGTATGTACGTCGCACACGCATTACACAAGAATAGTATAACCAGACGTGGAACGAAATTTTAGAACAGTAAATTAACCTACCCCTTCAAACTTTTCGAAAGGGTCCCACGAGGCTCCCCCACCAATAATTAGTAACAAATCATAATCCGAGGTAATATAGCCAAAGAAATGTTTCTCTAAAGTAATATTGTCACGTCAAATTAACTGGCCAAGTTAACTATGCCACTGCAGATCTTAGTAGCGTTGGTAACGCACAAGTACTCCAAAGTCAGGAGATACATTCACCTTCCATTCGTCTTCAATGACACCAATATCCACTACACTTTTATCGCTTAATAAAAAACTCGCACCGAAACTAAGCTGCATCGATTCGTCACCAAGTTGTTGAATTTCAGTATCCCTATAAGGCGATGTTTGCCCATCGAGCTGTACTTTTAATGCTACACGGGACCATTGCTGCCAACTCCAACCAAGGGTAAACGTTCCTGCCCAGTTTTGCCTAAGTTCAGCAAGCACATCTCCAGTCTCCAGCCATGCAAAACCCAGTCCGCCGTATAATGTTCCACGTCGACTTATTTTTCGAGTTGTTTGAACCCTAAGACCAACATCTACACCGCCGCTACCCATAAGCGATTCGGCATCGCCGGTAGGTAATTTAACTTCAATTCGAAATAATGAACTACCACCGCTATTTTCCCAGCGCTTACCCATAGTTAACACCAGATCACCGATATCAGTGTTCTTTTCGCGAACGCTTATATCGAGTGACTCTCCATCGATATACCGATAGAGAAGCAGATCTTCTGGGGCATCTCCACGGTCAAAACCATCGAGGCTGAAAGCATCGTGCCAGTCATCTATTATGCTATCCAGAAATCCACCCTGATGAGATACAATAGGCAATTCGAATCCGGCACGCCAACCATGAGAAAATCCTCGCTCAACGGCTAAACGCCCCACATAAGTTTCGCCGTCAATAAAAATGGATTCATTACCGACATCGACTCCTGTAAAGCTATTGTGTATCTCGAGCTGAAACGATGATCGATATGCACCAGCGGAAAGCTCTGAATTGGGACGGTGTCGAGGAATATTGAAAATGCCGCGAAATGGATTTTGATTTCCGACATAAAAGCCCTCATTCAGATAATCATTCGCAAATAATACCGATGGCATCATCACTAATGCTAGCAACCCTGAAATAAGTTTCATATGCGATTCCTGATAACGGACTAATATATTTAAACAATCTCTTTACGTAACGGCCTGCTCGTCATAGACAAGAAATCCACCAGACTGACGTTCCCATAGGCTGGCATACAATCCTCCTTGGGCAACGAGATCATGGTGATTGCCTTGTTCTACTATTTCGCCCTGTTCCATAACAATCAGTCGATCCATTGCTGCAATGGTAGACAAACGATGGGCGATGGCGATGACTGTTTTGCCCTGCATGAGGCTATACAGGCTATCCTGTATAGCAGACTCCACCTCAGAATCAAGCGCGCTGGTCGCTTCATCCAGCACTAGTATAGGTGCGTCTTTTAGCAAAACTCTCGCGATAGCAACCCGCTGCCGCTGACCACCAGATAACTTCACTCCACGTTCACCAACATGAGCGTCATAACCACGACGACCCTGTGGATCTTCTAGTTCCAGAATAAATTCATGTGCATGTGCGCGTTTTGCTGCCTCGACCACATCCGCCATAGTGCTATCCGCGCGACCATAACTGATGTTCTCAAAGACTGATCGATGCAACAACGAGGTATCCTGAGTAACCATACCAATATGTTTTCGTAAACTTTCTTGAGATACTCCAGCGATATTTTGATCGTCGATTTCAATTTCACCAGCGTCAATATCGTAAAAACGCAACAGTAGGCTCACTAAGGTAGATTTTCCAGCACCGGATCTACCCACGACCCCTACTTTCTCTCCAGCGGTTATTTCTAAGCTCAAATTATCGATAACACCTCGACTAATATCGTCACGATGCTTACCGTAATTAAACCCAATATCTCGATAATTGATTTTTCCGTGTTTCAATACCAATGGCTTCGCGCCTTCCTTATCCAATACTTTTCGCTCTTGGGCAATGGTTTCCATACCATCCTGAACCACGCCAATATTCTCAAACATACCGGCAACCTCCCACATAATCCACTGAGACATACCCTGTAAACGCAATACTAAACCTAGTGCAAAAGCAATCGCCCCGGTAGAGATCTGCGCACTTTGCCAAAGCCATATGGAAGTTCCGGCAATCGAAACTAACAACCCCGCATTTAACGAATTCAAGAAAAAGGTTAAGTAAGTAACCTTGCGCATCTGTCGATAGACAGTATCTAGAAACTCTTGCATCCCCGAGCGTGAATAAGCATCTTCGTAGCTGGTATGAGCGAACATTTTTACCGTGTTGATATTAGAATAACTATCAACGATTTGGCCGGTAACGGCGGATCTTGCATCAGCTTGTTCCTTGGAAAGCACCTGCAAAAGGGGCACATAGTAGCGTAATGTAAGCACATAACCGATTAACCACAGAATCATCGGTATCATCAAACGTGGGTCATTAGAACCAAACAAAATAACCGCACCAAAGAAGTATACAAACACGTACATCATTACATCGGTAGCACGCAGCACCGTATCGCGAATAGCCAATGCGGTCTGCATGAC
>CAJQKF010000118.1 GCA_905478855.1 uncultured Gammaproteobacteria bacterium | reverse complement strand
CATAGAGCTGGACCCGGCAGATTCTGCCGCTAGGGATCAACTTAGCGCTGTGTTATATGCAAAAGGGGATCTGGAAGGCGCCATGATCCAACTATTGGAAATAGTTAAACGGGACCGCGCCTACGAGGAAGACAGCGGCCGCATTCAACTAATTAAGTTACTTGAAGCCGTTGGCAACGGCAATCCGCTTGTACAGATCTATCGTAGAAAGCTCGCATCCAGCTTGAACTGATTACCTACATTTAGCCGCGGGGATGATGCAGCTTGTGTAGCTCTTGCAGTCTAGCCGTGGCCACATGGGTATATATCTGTGTGGTCGATAGATCTGAATGTCCCAGCAACATTTGTACACTTCTCAGATCAGCACCGTGATTAATCAGGTGGGTTGCAAATGCGTGCCTCAGTGTATGCGGTGATAAACTGGAGCTAATGCCCGAGGCTATGGCATATCGTTTTATTAGCTGCCAGAAGGCCTGACGCGTCATCGATGTACCCCGACGTGTTACAAAAACAAATTCACTCTGACGCATTCCTAATAATTCGGTCCGAGCCTGTTCAATATATTCACTTATTGCATCCAGGCATTCCATTCCCAGCGGCACCAGACGCTCGCGACTGCCCTTGCCTATAACCCTAACAAGCCCGGTTATAGAATCGAACTGATTTAACGTAAGTGATACCAACTCAGTCACGCGCAAGCCAGTTGCATAGAGGGTTTCCAACATTGCCGCATCGCGCAAACCAAGAGCGGTGGTAAGATCCGGAGCGTTCAACAGACGATCCACATCGGATTCCGATAGGGATTTGGGTAATGATCTAGAAATTTTGGGAGACTTTAACTCGAGCATGGGATCTATAAATATCCGCTCGGTTTTTAGTAAATAACGAAAAAATCGTCTAAAAGTAGCAGTTACGCGCGCAGTGCTTCGAGCACTAAAGTTTTTGTCACTGCGAAATGCCAAATAATCGAGAATGGTTTCTCGCGAGGTTTGCTCTAACACCAATTTAGAGTCCTCACCCCATTCACAAAATTTTTTCAGATCCGATCGGTATGCGCTAAGAGTATTTTGACTTAAGCCCGACTCTAGCCAGGTATCGTCTAAAAAAGCATCAATAATAATCGTATTATCAATCAATCTGACTCTACCGAGTCTCTCGCTTCAATCAACCATAAATCCTGAATTTTACGGGTCAACTGCTCACGTCGCTGGGGTTCTTGGGTAGTTGCCAATAATTTCTTATAAATAACACGGGCATCATCAACAAGTTTTGCATCAACCAACGCTCCTGCAGCGCGATACTTTGCCGTCTGAGACCAAAGGTCCCCACCACTTGTCATAGTGGATGAGCGTAAAAACAATAACGCCGCGCGCTCAAACTCGGCAACATCCTGCAAACTTTCAGCCAGCCAAAAAAGAATTTCTCTTTGCTGTCGAGTTGATCGAGACATCGACAATAACTGCTCCAGAAACGGGATCGTTTGTTGATGTTTACCTAATGTTTGTAGATCAAAAATAATTTGTAATATTCGATCGATTTCCTCTTCCGAAGCGTCCCTTAACGCTGCAAAAACCGCGTCGAGGATAGCAACACCCTGATCAATATTAGAGGCATAAACGTTTAAGCGTGCTTGACGTAACTGCCAATCCAACCAAGATGTACCATCAGGGGGCTGATTTATGCCTGAAGTAAGCGCCGCGGCGCGAGTCATATTTCCAGATCTAAGAGCATCCTCAGATAACTCGATAGCAATTTCCCCGCGAATTAATCCATAATCGCCAATCGCTTTACTTTCTCCAAACAATCGATAAATAAGTAATGTGAGATTATCTTTACGCAAGGAATCCGCAAAGTTACTCCATGCCCCCTCGATCAAAGAAGACAAACCAGAGGAGCGAGCAATGTAAACATAAATTGCCCGAGCTTCTATACCGGATTCGTCTATTCGTTGATGAGCGTACTGTATCCAGTTTTCGAAATCACCGATCAATAAATGCGCACCGTTGCCAAGACGTAATCCGAACTCAGCATAGGCTTCCAGTAGATCCTGCTCCGTACCCGCCACTATTGGTCGATCCCGTCGATTAACTGGCAAAGCTAGTGAATTTTCTAGTGCCTTCACTTGTATTTGCGGGAGATTTGCCGCCTTTGCTGCTGCCGCAATTATCGACCAACGTTCTATTTGTTGTTCGTTTTGAAGGACTTTAGGATCAATTTCACTTGCCTTGTCGATCACTTCATTTGCAGTTATCGAGCCGTCCATCAAGCGCGCATACAAACGAACAAGTCGTGCTTCCTTGCTCGATGCAGAGGCGAGTTGGCTGACTGCACGCGTATATTGTTGGGTTTGAATCAACACTCGAGCGCGTAGAATATTCCATTTCTGATCATCCGGAAAATAATCCTGCTGATATCGTTGCATGGCAATATCCGCGTCACCTAACTTACCTTCCCATAGATAAGTTAAAAATATTTTTCGACGCACAGTGGCGCGAGACTTCACCGTTAAATCTTTGGATAGTAGTAACTTACGCAACGCCTGCCTTGCCAGGCTGTATTTACGTTGTTGCATCATGGCTTCTATGCCGATATTGCGAGTTTCGAAGAGAAATTTACTCGGCAGCAATTCAGTACCTGAGTTTTCGATGTTCTCAATAACTTTTACCCGCTGCACAATCTGTTTCCACTCGCGCCGTCTTTTTAAATTAGACCAAAGGCGTTTCTCCCATTCGATCCAACTCGCGGTCTCGGATATATGCGGCCGTTGTTCTTGCAATACCGATGCGGCCAGACCACGAGCACCGGTTTTCTCCAACCAGTCTACTCGTTTCATTCCTTCCTTCAAAAGTACCACACGCGCAGCACCCGTTGCCGGGTTCGGCGCAGCCTGTGCATCAGCACTAGAATCGGAGGCCCCGCTTTTCTGAAAATTGTAATTCAAAAGCAGGTTAAGTTGCCCTGCTACCTGTTTAAACGCAATTTCCACAGACCGTTGCTCATCAGCCTCAGACGAATCTGGGCTAGTTAGAGTATTCCCGCCCTGAGCAGATTCATCGAATAGAGACTCAACACGGTTAGACTCAGATTCAGTATTGATTAAACCGTCGATATCGAGGGGAGGCAATTTATCGATCACACCTTCCGATAAAACCGATTCCAGCTCAATCCCCTCCAATTCTTGCTGCTCAATAATTTCAGCATTAACCGAGTTAGCCCTTGCACTATTCTGGGCCAAGGAAAATGACGAATATAACAATGCTAAAACGAAAAAAGAGCGCAATAATGCGCTCTTTTTAGGGCTCGATAAATTCACCACCGACTTTACTTCAATCGCTGATATCAATGTAATCTATGACCATCGTTAAATCAGGCAACAATCGAGCCATGTGTTGTTAAACTTTTTCACGAATTCTTGCAGCCTTACCAGTCAATCCACGCAAGTAGTACAATTTCGCACGACGCACATCACCGCGTCGACGAACTTCTACGCTGGCAACCAATGGGCTATGAGTTTGGAAAACACGCTCTACGCCTTCTCCGTAAGATATTTTACGCACTGTAAACGAGGAATTTAGACCTCGATTCTTTCTGGCAATAACAACGCCTTCAAACGCCTGTAAACGCTCACGAGTTCCTTCCTTAACACGAACCTGAACACGCACTGTATCTCCTGGGGAGAAATCAGGGATGTTATCAACCATTTGTTCGCGTTCCAGTTCCTGAATGATATTACTCATTTTAAATACTCCACTACTCGCTAAAAATTATTAATTTGCAGAGCGACCCATTGCCAAATTATTTTCGTACCAGCAAATCGGGTCGCCGATGTTCTGTTCTATCCAAGGCGTCTTTTTGACGCCACTGTTCTATCGCCTGATGATTTCCACCAAGCAACACGTGTGGGACGGCCTTATCCCGCCATACTTCTGGTCTTGTATACTGCCGACAATCCAAAAGCGAATTACTAAAAGAATCCTGCGGGGCTGATTCAGCGTTACCCAACACACCAGGCAACCATCTTGCCATCGCTTCGATGACAACCATTGCCGCAAGCTCACCGCCTGCTAGGACATAATCGCCAATAGAAAGTTCTTCATCCACCCGCGCATCAATAACGCGTTCATCAACACCTTCATACCGCCCGCACAACATAACCAAATCCGGGCCGCTTACTAATTCCTGCACATAATCATGATCAAGACATCTGCCCTGTGGCGACAAGTACACAACCTTTGGAGTTCTTTCCAAACTCACTTTCGCTGCGTCTATTGCCTGGCACAAAGGCTCAGCCATCATTACCATTCCCGGACCACCACCGTAGGGTCTGTCGTCAACCCGTCGGTAATTATCAGTAGTATAAGATCGCGGGTTAAAAACCTCCACACCTAAAGCACCGATTTCTTGCGCTCTACCGGTCATGCCGTAGCTAATAGCTTCGAACATTTCCGGGAATATACTAACCAAACCGACTTTTAACACTAAAATTCCGGATCCCAGTCTACAATAACGCTTTCGTCATCCAGATCTACACTTATCACAGTGTTTGCCGTGAAGGGCAGCAATCGCTGTATTTCACCGCCTAAAATCATTACATCATTTGCGCCAGTTTCCATCATATCGACAATTTTCCCAAGATTTGTTCCCTCAGTTGTAACAACTGAAAGCCCAATCAAATCGCGCCAATAATACTCATCCAGCTCAATCTTCTTCAATTCAGCCATGGTCACACCAATCTCACATCCGATTAGTGATTCTGCCATCGTTCGATCATCGATCTCACGCAATTTGGCAATCAGACCCTTTGACTGAATTCTACCTTGCTCAACCTTATAGCCGCTGATTACTTCGCCGCATTTCAGTTGCCAGCTATTATACTCAAGCGGTCCATCTCGCTCTCGTGTATAGCTATGAATCTTGATCCAGCCTTTGACGCCAAAGACGCCACAGACTCGACCAAGTTCAATCCAATCATTCAACGAGACACTCCCGCTGAGCAATCAGCTTAAGCTTCCGCAGAAACCTTACGAGCGCGCTTAATCAGTGTAGTAACGCTGTCGGAAGGTTGTGCGCCT